>JAOTUP010000191.1 GCA_029863825.1 Acidobacteriota bacterium
GGCCGGCCCGCGACATCGTCCGGCGTTTGGCTGTCGACCCGGAACTGCACGACCTGCTCACGCAGATCGGGAGAAGCCTTTACCGCGAGTGAGCGAGCGTAGACCTGGCGACGCAACTTGCATCTTGCAGGCCTGGCACCACCACTTCCGGTCCTCAGCCGCTGGAGGACACGAGCCGTTGCACGTGCCCGACGTCCGTGTCACGCGCCTTCCACAGGTCGTAGTGGTTCTGAAGGTTCACCCAGAACTCCGGCGTCGTATCGAGCGCTTTTGCCAGTCGGTGCGCCATCGCAGGGCTGACCCCCGCTCTCTCGTTCAGCAAGGCCGATAACGTCTTGCGCGTCACGCCGAGCGCCTTGGCTGCTTCGGTCACCGTTAGTGCGAGCGGCTCGATGTAGTCGGCACGGAGAATCTCGCCCGGATGTGGGGGATTGTGCATCATTTGCCGTAGCTCCTCAGTGGTAGTCCTCGTAGTTCACTTCATCGCAGTCGCGACCGTCGAAACGGAAAGTGATTCTCCAGTTTCGATCGACGTCCACAGCCCACTGACCCCTTCGACCACCCTTAAGCGGATGAAGCCGAAGCCCAGGTGCATCAAGTCTCGAGTCGAGGTCGTTGCATGAAGCCTTCCCAGGATCCTCCGGATCTTGGGTACATGGTTGGCGTTCAGGCCTCGCGCGTCGCCGGCCTCGAAGAACCGCCTCGGCCCACGGTGCCTGAATCCGACGATCACACGATGAGTGTGACCCGATACGGGTCAGGTTGCAACTCAAATCTCGACCCCTACACGGGTCGTGACGTGTTCAGCCCCCATGTGCGGCCTTCTGGAACTCAAGAAAAGGCCGGCACCTTTCTCCTGGCGGCTGATGACCCGAGCAGTTCGCGCTACACTTGCATGATGGCAGTGCGGTCGAAGCCAGCGTCGCCCCGTGCTCGAGACGTTCATGAGCGCCTGGCCGCTCTCGAGCGCTTCGCGCACTGGGATACCGCGCATCCTAGCTACGCCGAACCCGCTGCGGCGCTGAGCGGATTGGGACTGCTGTACGACCTGCTGCCTGCCGAAGCTCGACGGCGTCCCGTGGACGCAAGCGGCGTCGGCGTCCTCCACCGGGACCTCTCGGTGCTCGGCACGACACCTCGATGACCGGCCAGGAAGAAACCCTGGCGGCCCTCGCTCGATGTCTGACGGAACTCGAGATCCCCTACATGGTCATCGGCGGCCACGCCAACGCGGTCTGGGGAGAGCCACGGAGCACACTCGATATCGACCTCACGATCTGGCTGAGCGAGTCTCGGATTGGCGAACTCGTCGTCGGATTGTCCGAGGTCGCCTCCCCACGAGTCTCTGACCCGGCAACCTTCGTCAGCGATACCCGGGTCCTCCCGCTCGCAACTCCGGAGGGGCTTGCCGTCGATGTGATCTTCGGTCTGCTGCCTTTCGAGGAGGAAGCGATCCGCCGAGCCCGCGTACTGGAGGTCGGCGAGCAGCAAGTTCGATTCTGCACGGCCGAAGACCTGATTCTCCTCAAGATCGCGTCGCTGCGAGACCGAGACCTCGCGGACGTTCGCGGTGTCGCCAAGCGCCAGCGTGACCGCCTCGATCTCGACTACCTGGAACCTCGCATCGAGGAACTCGCGAATTTGCTCGATCGACCAGAAATCGCGACCTTCTGGAAAGCCGCGAAGAGTCAGGAATAGGACGTGGCGGTGCCAGGCCTTGCAAGATGCGAGATGAGGTGTATCGTTTCGCGTCACCTAGCGTGGGGACGGAAACTGAGACAACACTGTACGGCCGGAGCGGTCACCTCTGCGAGCGTCGTTACCGGGCGTTCTTGATTAGGACCGAGGCGGCACTCCAGTCCTTGGTGCGCCACATCCACCTCAATCCGGTGCGGGCCGCCATCGTCGACAGGCCCGGTGCCCATCCCTGGAGCAGCTACTCGGCCTATTCTGATTCTGGCCCACCCGGACCTTCGTGGCTCACGCGGAGCTTTGTCCTTTCGCTCTTCGGAGTCGTTGGAGATCCGTTGGAGAGCGCTCCATCGCCAAGCCCCATGATATAATATTTTTCTAAATATTCACTCACGCCGTGACCGCGACGAACCTCGCTCGGCCGCCGCTTGCCGAAGTGCTTTCTGCCGCCGCCGGTGTAGCGTCGGGAGGTGAGGGGATCTCATCCCCGTACGGTTACGGCGGCTAGAGCCGACACAACGGTGACACGAATAGCGGACCGGACGGAGAGACCGGGGCGGGTGACTTCCTGTCAATGGCTGGACGTGCCTGCCCCTGCCGCGGCGAGCCTAAGACCGCGCGGGCCCGGATCCCGCGAGCTTCTCGTACAGCGCATCGGGAGCGAGATCGGCCCGGCGAGCCCCGGCGACTGATCCGCCTCGGGCAGGAATAGACCTCGAGGGACCGGCAGCCTCCGTGGCACCCTTTAGTGCTGCTTCGATTTCGGCAGGAGGTGTCTGAGAACACGAAACGGCCCCACTGAAAGGTGCCACAGGCTTCGCGCAGCTCGACCGGGTCAGGCGGATGACGCCTGCCGCAGGAGCTCATCCGCCGTGCATCTGGTGATCACACCCGAACAGGTAGTGACAGATCGGGATTACTTCGTGAAACGTGCAGGACAGCACGAACAGGACGATGACCAGTGAAAGTACTGTGATGATCAATCTGTGGTGTCGTTCGATCGATTCTGAAATCGTCGCCATCTTCCAATCTCCCTGAGTGAAATAGAAACTACAGATTGTTGCTATCCCGAGGCCGGGGTCCCGCTCTTTCGCGCGCTCGTGCTCGATCCGATTTCACGAGTTCGATCGCCTGGCCAGATGCTTGCCGCAGAACGTCCCGATGAACACAGCGACTCCGGCTCCAATGAGCAACAGGGGCAGCAGTGGAACCGCAATCTCGAACAGCTCCCACACGCCGCCCATGATGAAGAACAATCCAACCAGTGCCCAGAAACCCTCCAGCTGGAGGCCGAAGTACTTTCGCGCCGCCTGGCCCAGGAGGGTGATGACTCCAACGCCCAGCAGGCCGACTCCCCAACCGACATCCAGCAGTAAGGCCATGCCGACCCAGATGAAAAAGAGGGCCCATCCCAGCGATTCGAGAGTCTTGGCGATGCCGACCTTTCTCCCGCTGCCACCATTATCCTCTTCAGTCATCCCGCACTCCTGGTCTTCTTCGCACCGAACCTGAAGACGATGTTCGCCATCATCAACAGCGCGACCCCCAGCAGCACAGCCGCAGCGGCCACCAGCCAGACGAGAACCTGCGGCTGAACCAGGATCACTGCGCCCAGGATGATCAACAGTGCCCCGGGAATCATCAATAGAAAGCGCGACTGGCTTTTCTCGAGGATCCCACTGCACATCGAAGCCATCGGGCACGCCGCTCCCGGCTCAATACGACCGTGTGATTCCCTCGACCCCGGATCGACTCCTTCTGCGATGAACTCGTTCATTCTCGATCTCCTTTCCACCAAGAGTCCCGAATCTTGCTTGCCGTCGAGCGGTCCGGTTGCTTGCCTGCCCGCTCACTCGATTCCCGGTGTCCGTCCCCTCCAGGGATAGAGACGAAATAAGCAGCCGAAAAGATACGCACCGCCATCGAGTCCGCCCCACCTCTCTGATCGACCTTTCTGATCAACTTCCAGAGACTCAGGCGCCCGACGATTTCGGCTCACAGACCTTCACCCCTCGGTCGTCGCTGTCGAACGAGCAACCCTCGTCGAGGGCAGCTCGCAGGGTGTTTCTTGCTCGATGCAGCCGGATCTTGACCGTCGCCACGGAAACATCCAGCATCTCGGCGATCTCGGGATTCGTCAGGCCTTGCACGTCGTGCAGCAGAATCACGGCACGGTACGACTCCGGTAAGTCCGTAACGTAGTCCCGCACACAGGCGCTCATCTCTTTCTGCTCCATCACCTTATCGAGACGAGGTTCGCCGTCGACGGGGATCTGGACGAGAGCCGAATCGAGATTCTCACCGACATCTTCCCGGAGGGGCTGCGGCCGGTGGCGGTACGAAGCCTGACGAAACCGGTCGTAGGTGATGTTCGTCGCAATGCGAAATAGCCAAGGAATCAGCTTGGCCTCGTCGTCGAGGGACGACAGCTTGGTGTGAGCGCGAAGAAGCGCCTCTTGAGTCAGATCATCGGCCTCCGCCGGATCGCGAACGATGCCGAGGATATAGCGATAGATTGTCTCCCTCTGATCCGCCAGCTGATCCACGGTTGCGGGAGATGGAATCATCGGTTCTCCTAGAAGTCGCGGGGCTCCTCTCGTCGCCGGTCAGACTGATGCCGTCGCCAAGAGAGTCGTGTGATCTTGTCGGGCAGCAACCACCGTCACATCATCCCTTGACGGGCCGCAATACCCTTCGAGAGGGGCGCGGGCCTGCCTTCACGGGTGGGGAAAGCAGACGCACGACAGCAGATCCGGCCTCGATCCAAGGGGATATGTATCTCTTGGCTGCTCCGTTTCGTCCTAGCGACTGACCGACCGAAAGAACGGTCGGCAGGGACGACCAGAACGAAGAGGAGTAGAACGATGTGTGAAGAGAAAGACAGATCCAAGAAGACAGAGGTAACGAGCGAGCAAAGTGGTAGCGGGGCATCCTCGAGCACGACCTGCGATGGTGATTTCCCCGACTGCTGCGGACCCGTGATCGAGAAAATGATGAAGGCGTTCGGCGGGTCATCGACAGATCCGCAGAAGGCCTCGCCGGGAGACGAGAGTCAACCGAGCGCCGGGACCTCTTGCGGTTCGATGATGCGGCGGATGATGGACATGTGCGATAGGACGAGCCGATCCGCGGGCAGCTCGTAGCGCGTGCGAGAGCGCCGAAGAGGTGCCGGGCCTGCAAGATGCACCACCCGATCAGGCGGGAATGGTGGTGCAAGCGGGTGACGGCTCCTTGCCAGGCAGCGCTGCCGGGACGGGCGTGGCCGCGAAATGCCTGGCCTGTCACCGCATTTCCGATAGATTCGGCGTATGCCTCGACGCCTGCTCCACTGGTCGCTCCTGCCGCTCACGTTCTGTGCCCTGACGGTCGGGCTTTCAGCGCCCGCTGTGGCCGGTGAATCCGAGTTGCGCGACCGCTGGCACGGCGCCTGGGTGGTGGCCGGCATCGCCGTCACCTC
>JAOTUP010000397.1 GCA_029863825.1 Acidobacteriota bacterium
GATGACCACGATCGCCATCATCGCCTCGTAGCCCAGCGGAAGATCTGCGCCCTGTCGCACGAGGAGGCCGATCGCCGCCATGTACCCCGCCGCGGTCAGGACACTGAACACCAATACATCAAGGAATCCGGCAATCCCTACGAGGAAGAGCAGATTGACCATGAAACCCAAAGGGATCAACACTCGCGCTTGGGGAAACGCATAGACGAAGAGGCTGAAGAGCCCGATCACGCAGACCCAGGGCAGGTACAAGAAGTGCGGATCCCACTTCAGATGCCGATCCCAGCCGACCTGCAGGACGAGCCAGAGCGCGGTGTGAACGGCAGCGGCGACTGCGAGCCAGATCCACGCCGTCGCGAGCTCGAAGCTCCAGTGGCCGGCAGCGTGAAATGCGACGCCGATGAGAAACCCCACCGAGATGCCACCGAAAGAAAGCAGAATGCTCCGCTGCTGGCGTCTTCGTCTCGTTGTCATAGTGTTCGAGCCCGCTGTCGCACCCGCCATCGAGCCGCCGGTGCGCCGACTCAGCGGCTGGCGGGTTTCCGGACCGACGGGACCGCGCCGAGTCTACAGTGCGATCCCCGTTCGATTGTGTGACACAACACAAGCGTCAATCGGATCCCTGACCTTTGCCGCGAGCCTCTGCGACCAGGCGCTGCTTCAGCGCCCACAGGCCCTCAGTCAGTGACACGTGGTAGATGTGCGGATTGATGAGGCGGCGCACGCCTGAATCGAGTCGCTCGAGGTCTACGCGGCGCCGCCCTCGCATTTGCTCCACCGTCTCCTGATCGGCGACTCGCCGGCCCTCGCGGAGTATGTCCACGAGCAATGGCTCGGCAGATGAAATATCCCGTCGCTCGAGCGCACGCGTCAACTCCTCGCGCACCGGATGGCGCAGGCGAACCCGCTCCATAGTCGGGATCTCTTCATCGGCCATCGCCAGTACGTCGACCGTGGCCGTCCTCCGGCTGTCGTAGACGCGCCAGATCCTCTTCTCTCCGGGATTGATCGTCTTGGCCGGCGTTTCGGACACCTTGAGCATCGGCCTCCACGATTCGTCAATGCGAATCGCCGACGCCTTGTAGACACCGTCTAGCGCAAAGGACCCCGAGTTGACGAGGCTCGTCCCGACGCCGTAGACCAGGCGGCCGATCAGTCGGTCCGCGTCGACTCCGTAGCGCGGCGCCTCTTCCTCGATCTGGGTGATGATCTGCCAGATTGCCAGCTCATCCAGACCACTCGACAGAACGATCGACGTATCGGGAAAGCCCGCACCATCCAGCATCGCCGCCGACTGGATCGCCAGATAGGCGAGGTCGCCCGAGTCGAGACGGATACCGCGCGGCACGTGACCCTTGCTGCGCAGCTCCTCGAACACGGTGATGGCGTTCGGCACACCGCTCCCGAGCGTGTCCACCGTATCTACGAGCACCAGGCAATCGTCGGGGTAGACATCGGCGTATGCCCGAAAAGCACCCAGCTCCCCTTCCCCCAGCGCCATGAAGACCTGCACCAGGCTGTGCGCGTGCGTGCCTTTGGGCTGAAACCCCATGAGATGCGAGACACCGACATTCGAGCTGAAGTCGGCGCCACCGATCAACGCCGCTCGAGTGGCGGCATTTCCTCCTCTTTCGGGCGCCCGCCGCAATCCGAACTCGAAGAGTGGTCGACCACGGCCGGCGGCACTCATCCGCGCCGCCTTCGTCGCGATGAGCGTCTGATAATTCAGGTGATTGAGAAGCGGTGTTTCGAGAATCTGTGCCAGTGCCAGCGGCCCCTGCACCACAGCGAGCGGCACATTCGGATGGACAACCCGTCCTTCCGGGACCGCCCGGAGCGAGATCCGCGAAAAGTCGCCCTCAGCCCGAAACCACTCGAGAAAGTCGTCGGCAAATAGTCGGCTCCCGTCGGATCCCACCTGGCTTCGAAGGTACTCGACGTCCTGGTCGCGAACGCGCGACTGATCCATCCAGTCGAGCAGCCACTCGAGGCCGGCGAAGATGCAATACCCGGCTTGATGGTCGCCGTAGTTCGGATAGCTGCGAAAGAAGTAATCGAACTGCGCCGGCTTTTCGTGCAGCCCCATTCGGTAGTAAAGCTGAGCCGATGTCAGGTGGTACTGATCGGTGAACAGGATCCCTTCGGCGGTGTCTCGATCATGGTGCTTCATCGTGCCAGCGACGATATCTCAGAAACAGGCACTCGACGTTGATTCGACGCTTTCCCGAGCAGGTAGTTCACTTGCTGGCAGGCAGTAGCAGCAAATCGCTGACGCACTCTGTGTTTTTCGGTGCCGCGGTGGTCAGACTCCAGATCCGCTGCGCACCACCGGTCGGTGCTACGCTGTTGTGATTCCGCGTGTGCCGAGACGACTCGCTGCTCTCCGGGAATCCATGATCCGCTACGACTCGAAAACCGCACTCATCGTTGTCGACGTACAGAACGACTTCGCCGATACCGACGGAGGGCTCTACGTCCCGTCCGGCGAAGACGTCATCCCTGTCGTCAACCGCGAGATCGAAAGAGCCCGCCAAGCGGGCGCCCTGGTCGTCTACACCCAGGACTGGCATCCGGAGAGAACGCCGCATTTCGCCACCGACGGCGGCGTGTGGCCAGTGCACTGTGTGGCTGACACCTGGGGTGCCGGTTTTCACCCGGATCTCATCGTCGACGGACCCGTAGTCAGGAAAGGCACCGGCGGCGAAGACGGCTACTCGGGATTCACCATTCGGGATCCCGCGACCGGCGAGGAGCGCGCCACCGAGCTCTCGGGGCTCCTCCGGCAGCGCGGAGTCACCTCGGTCGTCATTGTGGGCCTGGCGCTCGACTACTGCGTGAAAGCCACCGCCCTGGATGCCGCACGGGCACAGCTCAGGACGTCCGTTCTCGCCGACGGCACCCGCGCCGTGGATCTCCGCCAAGGCGACGGCGAGCGAGCGCGAGTCGAGCTTGCCGCAGCTGGTGTCACCGTCGTCTGAAGACGTCTGACGACTCACGCCCCGTCCCCGGGTCATCACATGGTAGCCTCGGCGCCACCACACACA
>JAOTUP010000192.1 GCA_029863825.1 Acidobacteriota bacterium
GAACGGCTCGTCGCCGCCGCCGTTCACAGAGAGGGTCCCGACCTTCCGCGTGCAACTCGACGGCGACAGGGTGCTCGTCGACCCGCGGCCGAACCCCCCCGGCACGCCCGTCGAGCCGGCCCGCATCGCGCAGACGCAGGAGGCTGGATGATGGCCGGGGACAGAGACTTCTACGTCGGCTACCAGAAGCACGCGCCTCCAGACCTGGCGCGATTTGTCCGCCGCCTCGTCGTAATGGTCGTGGTGCTCGCCGCTGCGCTCGGCGCGGTGCTCGTGGCAGTGCAGAACCGGTTCGATCCCGGGGTCTTCGAATTCGGCGTCGTCAAGAGCTTCGAGGGAGTGCTTCGGGAGCGACCGCATCCACTTCTCACCCTTGATCCTCCGCTCGAAGTCGGAGACGCGAAGACCTCACGCTTCTATCTCGTCGCGTTCGGCAAGCATGGTGCTGACCGTGAAGTCGCCGGACTCGACGGGAGGCGGATCCGACTCCAGGGCTCGCTCATCTACCGCGAGGGCGAGACCATGATCGAGGTCGCGAGCGGCAGCGTCGAGCCCCTGGAACCGACTCCGGCAACGGCGATCGAAGGCACCGATCTCGGGACGCAGACGCTTCGCGGCGAGATCGTCGACAGCAAGTGCTTCCTCGGAGTGATGAAGCCCGGACGCGGCAAACCGCACCGCGCGTGCGCGACGCGGTGCATCAGCGGCGGCATACCGCCCATTTTGCGGGTCGAGACGGCAGCCGGGGACTTCCGCCATTTCCTCCTCGTCGATCAAGACGGTCATGCCGTCAACGATCGCATCCTCGACCTGGTGGCCGAGCCTGTCGAGATCACCGGCCGGGTCTTTCGCCAGGGCGATCTGCTGACGTTGTTGGCCGATCCAGCGGATTATCACCGACTTTAGCCTACGTCTTGCACCGTAACGGTGGCGCGCCGCGGACCAGCGACGCGTTAGACTCCCAGTGAGGTGCACCAGCAACGAAGTAGGCTTCTGCTCGACGAGTTCGTGCTCACTCGCTGATCCATGACCTAGGAGACCTCCATGGCACTGCTGAAAAAGAAGAAGACCCTCACCGGACTCGCCAAGACCTGTGGCTGAGCAGCGAAGATCGGTCCGGCGGCTCTGTCGGACGCGCTCAGTGGGCTGACGCCACCGTCGGACCCGAACCTGCTGGTCGGCATCGAGACGGCTGACGACGCCGCCGTCTATCGCCTATCGGACGACCTCGCGGTCATCAGCACCGTCGATTTCATTACCCCGCCCGTCGATGACCCCTACTGGTTCGGCCAAATCTCGGCGGCCAATTCGATCTCCGACGTCTACTCGATGGGCGGTCGCCCGATCACCGCCCTCAACCTCGTGATGTTCCCGGCCAAGCATCTCGACATGGGGCTCCTCAAGGAGATCTTGCGTGGCGGCCACGACAAGGCCCTCGAAGCCGGCACCTGTCTGGTGGGCGGCCACACGGTCGAGGACGACGAGCCGAAGTACGGCCTGTGCGTCAACGGTACGGTCCACCCCGACAAGATCATCACCAACGCCGGCTCACAACCGGGCGACGTGCTGATCCTCACCAAGGCGCTGGGCACCGGTGTGCTGTTCAACGCCGTGCGTTCCGGGCGGTTCCGCTTCGCGGATCTCGAGCGCGACACCCTGCCGACGGTCGCTGCCCTCAACGGACCGGCGATGGAGACAGCACTCGGCTTTCACCTTCATGCCTGCACGGATGTGACCGGGTTCGGTATCGCGGGCCATCTCTTCGAGATCGCCCGCGGCTCGCACGCCACCGTGCGGCTCGACTACTCGAGCCTCCCCGTCTATCCCGGAGCCCTCGAGATGTACAGCAAGGGAGAGGGCACCGGCAGTAACCTGCCGAACCGCGCGATGGTTGCCGACTCGATGACTCTGCGAGCCGGTCTCTCCACGCCGCAGGAGCAGATCCTCTTCGATCCCCAGACTTCCGGTGGGCTCCTGCTGTCGGTGCCGGGAGGCGAAGCGGAGGAACTTGCTCGCGCCCTGGCGGCCGCGGGCGTGGCGACTGCGGCACTTGTTGCGGAGGTCGTCGAGGGGCCGCCGGCGCTCGACGTCATCTGACGTGGAGATCCTCATTCTCATCGCCGGACTCGGCGTCGCAACCGGGTTCCTCTCCGGGCTGCTGGGCATCGGCGGCGGCATCATCATGGCGCCGCTGCTGCTCTACGCTCCACTCTTTTTCGGACTCGAACCACTGACCATGCGGACGGTGGCCGGACTGACGATCGTCCAGGGACTGGCAGCCTGCATCTCGGGCGCCCTCACCCACCGCCGCTTCCAGTTCGTGTCGAGTCGTCTCGTCCTCTCCATGGGTACGAGCATCTTCGCTGCCGCGGCCCTGGGCGGCGCCGCCGCGCGTTTCGTCTCCAATGAGTTCCTGCTGGCCGTCTTCGGGGCACTTGCGGTCGCCGCCGCGGTCCTCATGCTGGTTCCAATGCGACAGGACAGCGAGCTACCCGACGCGACCGAGTTGGCTTTTTCGCGATCCCGCGCCGTCGCCAGCGCCACCGGTGTCGGGCTTCTGGGAGGTTTGGTGGGCCAGGGCGGATCCTTCATCCTCATTCCGCTGATGACCGCCTTCGTCCGCATCCCGACTCGTATCGCCATCGGCAGCAATCTGGCCATCGTCCTGCTTTCAACTGCCGCCGCCTTCATCGGCAAAGCGGTTACCGGGCAGATCGAATGGCTATTGGCTGCCCCGCTGGTATTGACCGTGGTGCCGGCGGCGCACATCGGGAGTAGAGTCAGCCGTAAAGTCGCCGTTCTTAAACTCCGCAGAGTGCTGGCGGTTCTCATCGGGATCGCCGCGCTACGAATCTGGGTGTCGGTCCTGTCGTCTTGAGACACCGCTCATGGACGAGGCCGCACCGCGCCTCCGAGGAGCTGGTCAACTCAGATTCCCGCCGCGCCTGCTTGAGTTACCTTGGGAGCAGTCGGCGGAGACCGACCATCTCGCCGAGCTTCGAGCTTCCGGGCTGACGACGACACGACCCGACACTCAGACGATCTACTACCGCCTCTCCGACGTACTCGCCGGGCCAGAGGCGCTGACTCGTCAGCCTCGATACGTCGTGGCGAAAGCGCGATGCCCCGGCCCTTCCCACTCCCCTCTCAACGCCGGCTAGGAGCCCGACGGCCTCACAGCTCTTTCGGCAGTCCGCCGGTGACTCCGAGAATCCAGCGCATGCACTTGTGGCCCAGGTCGGCTTTGCTTCCGAACATCAGCGGACACCCGTTGGGGATGACCGTAATCCCGTGCTCGCGGCAGAATCGGGTCGCCGCCTCGGATGCGCTGCTGTTTCCGGCGCCAAAAAGAGCGTTGTTGTGCATCCACACGTGGGACACGCCGGCCTCGGCGCACTGCCGAACCACTTTCTCAGCCGCGGTGGGAGGGGTGACGATCACGACGGCGTCCACACCACCGGGAATCGCCTCGAGATCCGGGTAGCACGTCTGCCCTGCCAGGATCTTGGCCTTGGGGTTGACGGGGACCACGTCATGTCCCCGAGCGCGCAATGCCTTGAAGATGGCGTTGCCGGTTCCCTTCTTCCGCGACACCCCCACTACGGCCATTCGCTTCTGAGCCAGAAAGCCCTCTGCCAACTCTGCCAGCAACATGATTTACCCTCCAACGAAGCCAACTGTGCGCCTTTTCGCGCCCGTATTCAAGGGGTAGCACAGAGCCACGCGAAACTCCGCCACCCCGCGGACTCACTCCGGTCCCTGGCCTCGCGCTCTGCCCGCCAGGTAGGCCTCCCCGCGCGGTGCGAGTCGATACCCGATCCCGAGGCTCTGCGTGAGACCGAGGTCTTTGAGCCTTCTGACCTTTGTCTTGAACCACTTGGTCTCGAAGCCGGCGCTCGCGGCCAGGTCGGCGGCTCGGGTCGCGGGTTTCTCAGCGATCAGCCGCAGGACTGTCTCGGTCCACGGACCTCCGGGACTGGCCGTGTCGAACCGGGCCAGGCGCGTGTCGATGTCGGCGATCTCTTCTCCCGTCAGACCCGCCCGGTTCCTCAGGTCCTCACGCGGATCCGGACCGGACAGACGCAACTCGATCCGGTAGATCTGCCCGCCGGAGCGCGTGCGCAACACCTTCAAGAGTCCCTCCCGTGACTCGAATCCGGACCTGCGAGCGTCTTTCTCCGAGATCTCCGACTCCTTCACCGCCTCCACGGCTTCGATCGCCAGGACGCCGATCGCAGTGCGAAGGGTTCCACCGTCCTTGACCGTCGGTCGCTGCCATCGCCGAAAGGCCAGATCGATCTCGCCCCTGGCGATCGCCCTCAGCTCTCGCATCCGGATGAGCACGAGCACGATCCTCTCATTTCCTCGGAAAGGACGGACAAATGACTGGCGTGCGATGGGCACGTGCTCCTCGAGGTCTCGACCATGTCGGCTCTGTCCGTTGGGCCCTCCGGGGTGCCATTCTTCTTACGACGATGAGAGACTCAGCCCGGGAAGAACCGTCAGGAAACGCCGAAGATGGGGGCCCAATGCTCAGTCTGATCTCAAGTTCTTCGACTACTCTGGCTGCGAGCTATACACCGGAGCTCGCGGCGAGAGCCCAGCCCGATCTGGAACGACGCCAGCTACATGTATGACCGCAGGGTGGAAGAGATGACCACGAACAGGAGAAGCCGGCGCACATGGGCCCTCCTGCAGTGCGGCGCATTAGTTCTAACGATGCCGGCTCTGGTCGTCCTGGCCAAAACCGTGAAGGCGGCATACGACCGACCGGTGCCAGCTGTCTATGACACCCTCGCGAGGTTCCTCCCCGCCAATGCTCTGAATCTCAGGCTCGAAAAGTCGTCCGCTTCCGGAATCTACAGATTCGAGGCGCAGAGCTCGGCTGGCGGCCTGAAGGGCGAGGTCACCACTCGAGGGACGTTCCTGTGGCTCGCCTCTCCAGCACAGGCGAACGACCTTCCACGCCACCTCCGAGAATCGCTGCTTCCCGGCACATCTCGGGAGCAACCGCGGATCGAGCGCGTCCACGTCATGGCGTTCGAGATCGAAACGATGGAGCCAAGCGGCGCCGAGCTCGAGAGATTCGTCGATGCGCAAGGCCACCTGCTTTTCGAAGTCGTCAACGAGC
>JAOTUP010000193.1 GCA_029863825.1 Acidobacteriota bacterium
AATACGTTGCAGGTTGCGGCCTTGCAGACGTATCTTCTTCAAGTAGGTTCGGATCAGAGTGCGCGTCGTGACCAGGAAGGCGAGATCGAGGGCGGCAAAGAAGGCAAGGAACCCACGGCTGTAGGTAAACCACTCGAAGCTGCCATCGGGCCTGGGACTTCCCGGGACGCGATACCACACGGTGAACACCGAGAGGAGAACCGTCGCCAGAACTACCGCCACGAGAAGGGTCAGCGACTCATCGACGCCGTTTTTCGGCCGGCGGACTTGATAGAGACCGTGGAAGTACAGCACCACCGACCACAGGAGAAGGACGATCGGTAGCAGTACGAGATAGCGGCCGAAGTCAGGCTCATCTTCAACGGCGAACGGGATGAGCCCGCCGAGAGACGAGTTGAATCGCAGGTGCCAGGCGGCGAAGAAGGCAAGTGCCGTAGCCAGCAGGTCGCTGACGTAGTAGTAGCCGGCGATGAACCGATACCGTCGGGAGATCAAAGCCCGGTCGTGTCCTTATGTCGGTCGTCGGGTGTCGAGCAGGTCTCGCAGCTGTGAACGGAATCGTTCAGTCGAGAACTTCTCGGCGCGGCCTCTCAGATCCACAAAATTGGACCGCAAATCCCGGAATTTGTCAATTGCCGCTCTCAGTGCTTCGGCATTGCCGGCCTCCGGATACAAGACACCATGCACACCGTTTTCGACGATGTCCAGGACGCCTCCCTGTCCCAGGGCTACGACCGGACAGTCGCAGGCCAGAGCTTCGACCACGGTCATGCCGAAATCCTCGACGCCCGGCTGCAGCAGACACGCCGCTTCGCGGTAGAGGCTGCGAAGGCGCTCATCGTCGACCCGTCCCAGAAAGTCGGCCGAGCCGGCGGCCGCCCGCTCGAGGCGCCGGAGCTCCGGCCCGGTGCCGACGATTCGGAGCGTCATGCCGCTCTTGACGCAGGCCTCAACCGCCAGCTCGACCCGCTTGTACGGCGCCAGCGCCGTGACGATAAGAGCATAGTCCTGTCGCATCGCCGTCGCAGGAGTGAAGAACCCGGTGTCGACAGGTGGATGAACGACATCGGCGCCGCGACCGTAGTAGCGGTGGATCCGTTGTGCGACAAAGCTCGAGTTGGCGACAAACTGGTCGACGCGAGCGCTGCTCGAGACATCCCATTCGCGCAGCGAGCTCAGGACCTCGGCGCGCAGTCGCGCCATAAGACCGTGCCGGCGCGGGAAGTACACGTGCTCCTGGTCCCAGGCGTAGCGCATCGGCGTGTGGCAGTAGCAGAGATGAAAGCTCCCTGGAGCGGCGACGACGCCTTTGGCGACGCAGTGACTGGTGCTGATTACGAGGTCGAATGCGGTCAGGTCGAAGCTCTCGATAGCTGCAGGAAAGAGTGGTAAGTACTTGCGGTAGTGCCGACGAACTCCAGGTGCGGACTGGAGGAAGCTGGTGCGAATCGGATGGCTCTCGAGAGCCGCGCTGACCGAGCCCGGAAAGTGGAGGAGCGTGTAGATCGGTGCCTCGGGGAAGAGCTCGCCGATTGTCTCCAGTACGTGTTCGCCACCGCGCATGCCGGTGAGCCAGTCATGGACGAGCGCGACTCGCGGCTTGGTATCAGGCATCGGTGGACTCTCCAAGCATGAGTCGATAGATGTCGAGGGTCTGGCGAGCAGTCCGCTGCCAATGGAAGTCGGCCGCCCGCCGCGTTCCGAGCCTGGCGAGCGCGGCATGATGTTCACGATCGCTCATGCAATGGGCGATCGCATTAGCCATCTGGTCGATGTCGACGGGATTCACCAGGTCCGCATAGCCTTCCGCCACTTCTTTCAACGCCGATTTGTCCGATGTGATGACCGGGACGCCCGAGGCCATGGCTTCCACGACGGGAAGCCCAAATCCCTCGTAGAGCGTCGGGTAGACGAAGAGCTCGGCCCCCTGGTAGATCGCTGGCAGAGACGCATCGGACACGCGGCCCGGAAACCTGATTCGATCAGCGACGCCGAGTTGTAACGCTCGCTGGCGGACTCGAACCGTCTCGGGTCCCTCGCCTCCGACGCACACGAGATCGGCATCGAACGAATTGAGTGCCAGCGCTTTGGCGTAGGCGCGCACGACATTGTCGAGGTTCTTGTGCGGCTTGGGGTTGCCGACGAAGAGGATGTACGGAGACTTGACGCCGAGTTGGTCGAGCGTCTTCCGTCTCTCGGGCTCAGGCACGCGTTGGCGGAAACGATTCGCAACGCCGTAGTAGACGACGTCGATCTTTTCTTCGTCAACTTCGAAGTAGCGCAAGAGATCCGCCTTGGTGTTCTGAGAGCCGGCGATGATTCGATCACCTCTCGAGAGGCTGCGGCGAATCATGCGGTTGGCGTAAAAGAAGGCTAGCGCATGCGGTAGGAACTCCGGGTACAGCAAGTGGATGATGTCGTGAATTGATACGACGACGCGGCATGGAACGACCGCCGGCAGGACGTAGTGGGTGGAGTGGTAGAGGTCTAGGCGCTGGCGCAGGAGACGCCAAGAGAGCGTGACAAGCTCACGTACGGAGTACACGGGCGACGGCTCGGCGACGACGCGAAAGTTGTCGGGAAGATCCTGTAGCCGGTCGAGATGCTCGGGCCGCGAGAAGAGGATGTAGCGATTGTCGCCGTCGATAGCCGCCAGCGACTGGACGAGGTTGCGGATATAGGTGCCAATCCCGAAATCCGTCAGCTTGCGCGCATCAATGCCGATGTTGAAGGCCACTACAGATACTCCGGGACAACAACCCTATCGCGCCGCAGATCTGCGTGCGAAGCCCAGCTCGCCGAGAGTCTACCGGAGGGCTTCCTCGAAGATGCGTTCCATCGCTTCTGCCGCGCGTCCCCAGTCGAATCGCTGCGCCCTCTTTCGGCCGCGTGCTCCCAGGGCGCGTGCCAAGGCCCGGTCGTTCCACAGTCGCTGCATGGCTCTGGCAAGACCCGAAGCGTCTCCAAGCTCGACCGTGAGACCGTCCTGGCCGACAACCTCGGGAAGACTCGATGTGGCCGTCACGACAGTCGGAATGCCGCACGCCATGGCCTCGGCAGCCGGAAGTCCAAAGCCCTCGTAGAGCGAAGGCAAAACAAAGATCGAAGCCGCTTGAAGGAGGAGGACCAGACGGGAGCGGTCGACCCGATCGAGGTAGATCAGGCCGCCGGTTCGCTCGAGCCGTCGGATGCGGGAGAGAAGCGCACGGCTGCGCCACCCGTAGGCACCGACAAGAACCAGCGGCGGCGTCGTGGGGTCGGCGCGCCGCAGAGCTTCCCAGGCATCCAGCAGGAACGCGATGTTCTTCCGCGGCTCGATAGTGCCGACGTGCAGGATGTACCCCTCGCTACAGCCGATCTCGTGTCGGGTCGTCGAGATGTCGTCCTTTTCCCCGGGTCTGAAGACCGCGTCCACGCCGGGGTAAACGACCCGAATCTTTTGCGCGCAGTCGGGAAACTGGATTCGCAAGTCAGCAGCCGTGGACTCGGAGTCGACCACCACTCGACCCGCCTCGTCGAGCGTGCGGCGAAGAAAGGGGAGAATGCTGAGACGGACTTTCAGACTGTGCGTTTCCGGATAGAGCAGGGGCGTCAAGTCGTGCACTGTGACAACCGACGGAATCTCCAGCCTCGGGGGCAGGGTGAGTAGCGGCGACCAGAAGAGATCCACGTCGCCGCGCCGCAATCGTCTGGGAAGAAGCAGCTGCTGCCAGATGACTCCCAGTGGTGCCGGGTGATGCTCGATGCGGACGCCTAGCCGCGAGAGCTCTTGTGCCGCGGCTACGGGAGCGTGCGCCATGCCGAGATAGTCGGCCCGACCCTGCTCGGCGAGTCTGGAAAGGAGGGCAAGAGTGAAAACCCCTATACCGCTCGGCGCCCCGACGAGCGCGCGCAGGTCGACACCGATAACCGGCTGGCTCACGAGGTGCCTTTGCCTTCGGTGCGTCCGGCGGCTGCGAACCAGACGCGGGCAGTGAGATCGGCTGAACGTGACCAGCTGAGCTGCGCCACCCGCCGCCGACCGCGGACGATGAGCTCGTGCCGCACGTCAGGCTCGGTGAGAACGGAAACGATTGCGTCGGCCAAAAGGTCAGCTCGACCAGGGGGGACGAACAATGCGGCCTCACCGGTCGATTCGCGCAGTACAGGGAGATCGCTGCACACGAGCGGCGTGTCGGCGAAGAGTGCCTCGACAGCCGGCAGGCCGAACCCTTCGTAGACGGTCGGGAAAACAACGATTTCGGCGCCGCGGTAGAGGGCTGCCAGCTGCGGGTCGTCCACGTAGCCGAGGTGGTGTGCCCAGCCTTCCGTGACAGCCTGCTGCACGGCACTGCGAATGGCGCCGGCTTTCCAGCCGTAGCGGCCGCAGAGAACCAGCGGAGGACAGTCCGGCAGCTTCGCGCGAGCGCGTCGCCAGGCGTCGATCAGCACGGTGATGTTCTTGCGGGGCTCAAGTGTCCCGACGTGGAGCCCGTACAGCTCCGGTGTGCCGCTCGGGAGGGGCCCCGGTTCTACGGCGGCTAGCTGTCCGGGTCCGTGGTGGACCACGTGGACGCGTTCGCGCTCGGCATAGCCGCACTCGACAAGCTCGTCGCGGACGGCCGAGCTGACGGTGATCAGACGCTCGGATTCGTACACTTGATGCTCCAGCCGCTCCCTCAACTCGCGCATCGTGGCGCGGCGAAGCGTCCATGGCACGCGTTTCACGCCGAGGTCGTGAATGGTCGCGACCTGCGCCGCGCGCGCCAGACGAAAGCGTCTCGGCAGGAAGAAGTTGGGCGCGAAGAGAACGGTGTTCGCGTCAGCTGCGATGAGAAGCGGCTCGAGACGGCGAAGGAGCTTGATGACCCAGCCGGCCGGAAACAGAAGCTCGTCCGGGACGGTGCGACGGACCAGTTCGATGGCCGGTCCTGTCGGTAGCGGGACCGCGGGCTGCGACAGGTCGTGGCTCCACACGGTGGTCGGCGGGTACAGCCTCAGCCTGAGATCGTCGCGATGGGCCAGGTGCTCTAGAAGTCGGTAAAGGTACCAGCCGATGCCTGTGAGAGGTTCCCAGAAAGCGGCGATGTCGACGGCGACCGTGAGGCGAGGCTCGCGCCGCCGAGCGGACATATTGATGGC
>JAOTUP010000194.1 GCA_029863825.1 Acidobacteriota bacterium
CCCCTGCAGAAAGCTTCGCGCCTGAGCCTCGTGCGGCACGAAGACCAGGACGATGCGCCCGTTCTCCTGTGCCAGGAGGCCGAAGATCCACGCTGCTGCCGGAATCGGTAGTCGCTCGATTCGGCCGTGCAATTCGCGCAGGCGCCCAAACACCGGACTACCCTTGAGTCTCGCCGCCGGCTCGCTCGACCAATGCACCGTCATACCGGGCGAGTCTACCGGCACGCCGCCGCGACAAGGAGACCTTCCGACGGACCTACGAGTGGTACCATGACCCGATTCTCTAGGGAGGAAGGTCGATATGCGTCCCGTGGTTCTAGCGCTGATTCTTGTCGGAGGGCTGCTCGTGGGCGGTTCTCTCACCGGCACGACCGAGCCTGCCATACCTGACGCGGCCGGCGAGCATGCAACCTCTGAAGAGCGCGGAGGACATGCCAGCCCGGTAACACCTGTATTGCTTGGCGCAGTGATCATCCTGCTGGCCGCAAAGCTCGGTGGCGAGATCGCCGAGCGAGTCCATCAGCCCGCCGTCCTCGGCGAGCTCGTTGCCGGCGTTCTGCTTGGCAATCTTGCACTCATCGGTTTTCACGGCCTTGATTTTCTCGCTACCAACGAGGGCATCGCAATCCTCGCTGAGATCGGTGTCGTGCTGCTGTTGTTCGAAGTGGGCCTGGAATCCAACGTACGCGAAATGATGTCGGTGGGTGCCTCGAGCCTGCTCGTTGCCCTCCTCGGTGTTGTCGCACCGTTCTTTCTGGGGTGGGGGCTCTCCGCGTGGTTTCTCCCGGATGAAGAGATGCTGGTCCACGTCTTCATCGGTGCAACGCTGTGCGCGACCAGCGTCGGCATCACGGCGCGAGTTCTGACGGATCTCGGCAAAGTGGCAACACGCGAGGCCAAGATCATACTCGGCGCCGCGGTAATCGATGATGTGTTGGGGCTGGTGATTCTGGCGGTGGTCTCGGGCATTATCTCGGCGACCAACACCGGCGGCGAGCTGGCGAGCAGCGACATCCTGCTCATCATCGGCAAGGCCGCAGTTTTCCTCGTCGGAGCCATTATTATAGGCAGCTGGCTCTCCCCTCGGCTCTTTCGACTTGCAAGCAAGCTCAAGATCCGTGGCATGCTGCTCACGCTGTCGCTGACCTTCTGCTTCTTCCTCGCCTACCTCGCGAACGTCATCGAGCTCGCTCCAATTGTTGGTGCATTTGCTGCCGGCTTGATTCTGGATGACGTTCACTATCGTGATTTTCTCGACCGCGGTGACCATGACTTGGAGGAGCTCATCCACCCCATCAACATCTTCCTGGTGCCGATCTTCTTTGTCCTCATGGGGATTCGCGTCGATCTGGCGACCTTCGGCCAAGTCCAGGTCCTGGGTTTTGCCACGTTGCTCTCGATAGTCGCCATCATCGGGAAGATGATCTGTGGTCTCGGCGTCCTCGAACGCGGCCTGGATCGCATCTCGGTAGCGGTGGGAATGGTGCCGCGCGGCGAGGTCGGCCTGATCTTCGCCGGCATCGGCGCCACTTTGATCCTCCATGGGCAGCCCGTCATCTCGGTTTCGATCTTCTCAGCCGTCGTCATCATGGTCATTGTCACCACATTGATCACACCGCCGATACTCAAGTACACGCTCTCGAAGAGCGAGCAACAAGGCGACCAGACAGAAGCACCTTAGGTGCTGCCGCTCAACCGGGTATCCCCCAGAAGCGCGTGTCCATCCGGACTCCTGCGAAAAAGCCGGGGGGGATCAGCCCGCAAGTGCTCGAGGAATGATCCCGACGGCCATGCGAGAGGAATGCGAGATGCCGCCCGACACGTCGAGGCTCGGCCGTCATCTGAGACCACCGTCGAAGATCTGCGGCCGCCGGGGCCGCCCCGTACGTCTCAGGAGCCGTCCGTTGTCGGAGCGCCTTCCAGATCTGAGCGCGACGGGCCGAGCTTGAGAACGATGTCTCCGGGACGCACCATGCCGAGATCTTCCCTGGCCACCTTCTCGAGAGTGCCGGGATCGCTGCGCAGAAGCTCGATTCTCGACTCGAGCTCTTCGATGCGCAGTTCGGTCTCGGCGATCTTGCGCAGCAGAGCTGACTGCTGAATCCTCTGCCGCGACAGGTCTCGATAGCTGCGCAGACCGGCAACGAAGAGGGCGACGAGCAAAATCGCCGCCGTTGCCCCGAGGAAGGAGCGAAACGAGTGATCGACAGGGCTTGACGACGAACGATTCACTGTCCCCAGCGAGGGAATGCGGATGCCCCCGGGTAGAGCGCGATTCCCTCGAGCTCTTCTTCGATTCTCAACAAGCGATTGTACTTGGCGACCCTGTCACTGCGACACGGAGCACCCGTCTTAATCTGGCCACAACGAACTGCCACTGCCAAGTCGGATATCGTCGTGTCCTCCGTCTCGCCAGAGCGGTGGCTGAGAACATTTGCGTAGGCATTAGTCTTCGCCAGCTCGACCGCCGCCAGGGTCTCGGACAGCGTGCCGATCTGATTGACCTTTACCAGCAGAGCGTTAGCCAGCCCATCACGAATCCCGGCAGCGAGTATCTCTGGATTGGTCACGAACAGGTCATCACCAACCACCTGGATCCTGTCTCCCAACCGCAGAGTCATCTCTTGCCAACCTTCGCGATCGTCCTCAGCCAAGCCGTCCTCGATGGAGATGAGTGGATAGGCGCTCATCCAAGCCTCGTAGAGATCCACCAGGTCGGATGCCGACAAATCGGATCGACCTTCTCCCGGTAAGTGATAGCGAGCACCCGTGGCCGTTTTGCCGAGCAATTCGCTGGCTGCCACGTCTAGCGCCAGAGCCACTTGCTGACCGGGCTGATACCCGGCGTCGTCAATCGCCCTCACCAAGAGATCGAGCGCCTGTCTATTGCTCTCCAGATTGGGCGCAAAACCTCCTTCATCGCCCACTGCCGTTGTCAGACCCTTCTTCTGCAGCACCGATTTGAGTCGATGGTACACCTCGACGCCCGCCCTCAGAGCCTCGGCGAAGCTGTCGAACCCCACCGGGACAATCATGAACTCCTGAATGTCGACCGAGTTGTCGGCATGAGCGCCGCCGTTGAGGACATTCATCATCGGCACCGGCAACACGGTGGCGGCAGGTCCCCCGAGGTAGGCGTACAGGGGCAGGCCGGCTGTCTCGGCTGCCGCCTTCGCAACCGCCAGCGACACGCCGAGAATAGCGTTGGCACCGAGCCGGCTCTTGGTCGCGGTGCCGTCCAGTTCGACCATTACGAGATCGATGAGAGCCTGGTCGCGCGCATCCATGCCTTCCAGTTCAGCCGCCAAATCCCCGATCACCGTAGCGACGGCATTCTTCACACCCTTCCCTCCATAGCGAGTTCCACCATCTCGCCTCTCCAGGGCTTCACGCTTTCCGGTTGATGCTCCTGAGGGGACCGCAGCACGACCCACGGCGCCACCGGTGAGCAAACAGTCCACCTCGAGGGTCGGGTTGCCACGCGAATCCAGTATCTCTCGCGCTATCAGTTCCTCGATCTCGTACATCCGGTCCCTCCAGTAACACATACTCCCCGCGCACTCCATTGGCGCGGCCCTAGAGTATCCCCTACTCCGTGTGCCCTCAAGAGACTAGATTGACATGCCCTCGGAGCGTGTGGCACGATGCAAGGCCCTCTTGGGGCTCTGTTGAGCAGTGACGCGGGGTGGAGCAGTCTGGTAGCTCGTTGGGCTCATAACCCAAAGGTCGCAGGTTCAAATCCTGCCCCCGCAACCAGTCGATTCGCCGGGACGCTGTCGCGTCCCGGTTTTCTATTCGGCAGCGGCCGAATGTCGCCTCGCGATACACTTCTACGATGACCGTCGCTTGCGCCGGGATCGAGACACCGGTCCTTCTCGTAGCCACGCCTCAAGTAAACGACCCGTTCTTCGATCACGGCGTTGTTCTGCTTCTCCACCACGACGAGGACGGGAGCTTCGGATTCAACCTGAATCGCCCGACTGAACTGGCGATCCAGGAGATCTTGAGCGGCTTCAAGATCCCTTGGGAAGGGGATCCTTCGAGCCCAGCCTACTTCGGCGGACCGGTCCAGCCGCAGCTTGGATCCGTGCTCTTCGGCAGCGCACCCGATGCCCCGCTCCCAGACCCACGAATGACGACCACTGCGGCAGAGGTGTGCCCGGGGCTGCGCATGACACAACATGTCGACGACCTGGCGCTGCTCGCCCAAAGGCCTCCGCCAGGCTTTCGCCTCTATCTCGGCTACGCCGGCTGGGGGGCTGGACAGCTCATCGACGAGATTCTGCGCAACGACTGGCTTCTGGTCCCGGTGATCGACGAGCTCGTGTTTTCCGACGAACCGCAGGCAATCTGGGCTCGCGCTCTGGAAGCGGCGGGAGTGGATCCGCAAACTCTGCCGTCGTGGACTCAGGACCAGAGTCAAACGGAGTCCAATTGACCTCGACTCACGCCGCTTCGAGATGATCCGCTCACTGGCGCAGATCGCCCTCAACGGCCTAGGCGTCTTTCTGGCGGCCTGGTTGATTCCCGGAATCGATTACCAAGGGGGCGTCTGGTACCTGCTCTTGACTGGCCTGGTTATCGGCCTGATCAATCTGCTCGTCAAACCACTTGTGAGCCTGCTCAGCCTCCCTCTCATCGTTCTCACGCTCGGCCTTTTCTATCTGGTGATCAACGGCGCCATGCTGCTGCTGGCCGCCGCGGTATTGGACGGCCTGGCTATCGATGGCTGCATGGCGGCAATCCTCGGCGGTTTCGTCCTCGCTCTGTTCAATTGGCTGGTACGGATCGCGAGATTCGAATGAGTGCTGCGCCTCGCCCCCGAGGCCGCACGACGCCGGGTCGCGCTCGCCGTGAGAGTCGAAAGGCTCGCCGTGCACGCACCGGAGACATACTGCTGCGATTGAAAGAGGAATACCCCGACGCTCGCTGCGCGCTCGTTAGCCGTTCACCGTTCGAGCTTCTCGTCGCGACAATTCTCTCCGCCCAATGCACCGACAAACGGGTCAATGCAGTCACGCCGGCGCTTTTCACGCGCTTCCCGGCGGCTGCCGACTTCGCCGCAGCCGAGCTCGGAGAGTTGGAGGAAAT
>JAOTUP010000195.1 GCA_029863825.1 Acidobacteriota bacterium
GCTATCGAGGCGCGCGACAACGTACCCATCCTGAGCTATCTACTCCTTCGTGGTCGGTGTCGCGCTTGCGGCGCTCCCATATCCCTGCGCTATCCAGCTGTCGAAGCTTTAACCGCCTTGGCATTCGTCGCCTGCACACTTCGCTTCGGAGGCTCCGCAGCAACTGCCGTCGCCGCTCTCTTTTGCGCTCTTTTGATTGCTCTCGCACTCATCGACGCCGAGCACTTTCTGCTTCCCGACATCCTGACGCTTCCAGGCATCCTGCTCGGGCTGGCGCTGCAGCCGCTCTTCCCGACGGTGTTCTTTCTCGACGCACTGCTCGGCACGATTCTGGGCGCGGGGATTCTCATTCTGGTCATCAACTTCTGGTATTGGTTGCGCCACGAAGAGGGCATGGGACTTGGCGACGTCAACATGCTGGCGATGGTCGGGGCATTCCTTGGCTGGCAGGGGATGCTCGTCACATTGGTCACCGCTTCGCTCCTCGGCGCACTGGTGGGCGTGACCCTCATTGCCGTGCGGAGAATGGGGGTCAAGTCGAGGCTCCCCTTCGGCGTATTTCTTGCCGTGGGTGCTGCCGTTGCGTTGTTGTGGGGAAACGACCTCGTCAGCACCTACCGAGGGTTGTTATGACCGCCGCCCAGCGACTTCGGGTCGGACTGCGACGCGAGGTCGTGATCCTGGTGCCTGTCGCACTGATTCTGCTCGTGCTTCTGTCGACCTTCACCCTTTTCTCTTACCGCGGCGCAATTCGCTTGTTGCAGGAGGAGAGTCAGCAACAGTCAATGCGAACCGCCGCCCGGCTGGCCGAGTTGTTTGCCGGTCAGCGGATGCCTACCACTGATGAACTGCGCCGCGTGCCGCCGCACATCGTGCATCTCGCTCTCGTGGCCACCGATGGCAGCGTCGTCTTCGAGCGCGGACCAGAGAGCGGCGCTGACCTCCTCGCCGGTCTCAGTATCGAGGACCTGGCGGAGCCGATGGCAACCGGCCCGACTCTCCGAGACGGCTGGATCACAGCACTCGCGCCGATCGTTCACCGCGGCGCAAGACACTCTCTTCGCATCGACGTCGAGGCCGAGTTCCTGAGTCGTCAGATGGAAAGCGTGCGCGTCTTGACCTGGCTCGTGCTCGGGATCAACGGTGGTCTTGCGACGCTGGTTCTGCTGTTTCTACGTCACTTCTTGACGCCATACGACACGCTCATCGCGCGAGCTCGTGAACTGCTTCCAGAGGCTCGGCCGGTGGAGGACGAAATGACCTTCCTTGTCTCGTCGTTCGAGCGTGCGGTCGAGACTCTGAGGAAAGACGCGGACAGCTCCGGGGATGAGCTTCTTGCTCTCGAGCGAACTCTCGGCCCCAGCCTCGAAAGCGGTCTTCTTCTCATCAATCTCAGTGAAGAGGTTCTCGCCCTCAACCGCGCCGGTGCCGCAATCCTCGGCGTCGTATCCCCAACCACGCCTACTCCCCTGGCGCTGGTGCTTGGCGACTCTGACCGGAGCCTGTTCGATCTGATTCACGGAGCGATCACCTCGGAACAGCTTATCCAGCGGCGCGAGCTTCCATTTCGACGCGACGACGAGCAGCTCACTCTTGGTTTGAGCCTCAACCCGTTGCGCCGCGATGACGGGTCGACTCGGGCATTCCTCGTGCTCTTTGCGGACCTGACCGAAACCAATAGACAGGCGGAGGAAGAGCGGGTAGCAGCAAGTCTCACGCAGGTCGGTGAGCTAGCTGCCGGCGTCGCTCACGAAATGCGTAACAGCCTGGCGACATTCCGCGGCTATTTGACGCTCGCCGAACGATCGCCGGACGAGGAGTCGATTGCCGATTACCTCACCGAGCTCCGTCGCGAGACCGACCATTTGCATCGCGTCTTGGAAGACTTCCTTTCCTTCGCCAGACCGCAGAGCACTCGCCTCGAAGCGATCGACTTGGGTGTGCTCGTCACCCGGGCAGCAAGCGATCCTGCCATGGGGGAATACCCGATTGTGATCGACGCGATCCCTGCAACTATAAAGGGTGACGAGCAGCTGCTGGAACGGGCATTACGCAACATCCTTCACAACGCCGTCCAGGCTTGCGCAGATCTGAATCCGCCACATCCGGTAGAAGTCACGATGAGAAGTGATGGGGAACGTGTCGAGGTCCGAGTTGTCGATCGTGGCGCCGGAGTACCAGCGGAGATCCGGGACACCGTTTTTCAGCCCTTTGTCACCGGCAAGAGCACCGGTGTCGGCTTGGGCCTGGCTCTCGCACACCGCATCATCGACCTCCATGGTGGCCGAATTGGCCTCGAGGAGCATCCGCCCGGCGGCACGATAGCGGTCCTCGAGCTTCCAATGGCGCCTGGTCCTGGGACCTCGACTCAACGGTAGCGCGGGAAGCCCTCGAGATCGTGCCGCTTGACTCGCCGTTGAAGCGTTCGGTAGCTGATGCCGAGAAGCGCGGCCGCCTTCTTCTTGTCGCCATCCGCGGCTGATAACGCGGACTCCAGCCGTTTCTTCTCCGCATCCTCCGAGCTCGTTGACAGCAGAGGACTCAGGTCGCCTGTCTCTATCCTCGGGCCTTCACCCAGAATGACCGCCCGCTCGAGAAGATTCGCCAGCTCGCGAACATTGCCGGGCCACGGCTGACCAGCGAGCCACTCGGCGGCACCGGCTGAGAGCTGCGGCACGCTCCGACGATGTCGCGGCGCGATCTCAGTGAGCAAGTGTCGAGCCAGCAAGGCGATGTCGGAGGCTCGGTGCCGCAGCGGCGGCAGCTCGATGGGAAACACTTCGAGTCGATAGTAGAGGTCGGCTCTGAACAGCTTGTTTTCGACCATTTGACGCAGAGGACGATTGGTCGCGGCGACGAGCCGAACGTCTGCTTTGACCGTCGTGCTGCCGCCAACTCTCTCGAACGTCTTTTCCTCGAGCACGCGCAGAATCTTGCTCTGAATCGACAGCCCCAGCTCACCGATTTCGTCGAGAAGAAGCGTCCCCTCTCTTGCCTGCTCGAACCGTCCGAGCTGGCGCTTATGGGCACCCGTGAAGGCGCCTCTCTCGTGGCCGAAGAGCTCGTTCTCGAGCAGCGCCTCAGGAATGGCGGCGCAGTTGACCGCCACAAACGGCCCCGTCGAGCGCCGAGACAGGGCGTGCAAGGCGCGCGCGAAGACTTCCTTCCCCGTTCCACTTTCTCCGGTCAAAAGGACAGTGCTCTCGGTTCCCGCGACTTTCTTGAGCAGTCTCAACGCCGCCCGCATCAAGGGGTGCCTTCCCACCAGTGACGGGCCGCCGGGCGGCCGAAAGATATCGCCTGTGCTCTCTGCAGCAAGCGTGGAGGCAATAAGTTGCGCCAGATCATCGATGTCGATCGGCTTCTCGAGGAAGTCCGCGGCGCCTCTTTTCATCGCCTCCACGGCCGCTGAGACCGTCCCGTGGGCAGTCAGCACAACGACGGGAACGTCCGGCTTCGCCTCGCGAGACGCCTCCAAGACCTCGAGACCGTCGGCGTGAGGGAGTTTCAGATCGGTCAGCACGAGATCATACTTGCCGCTGCGAGCCATGGTGCACCCCTGCCGGCCGTCGGCCGCGGTTTCGACCTCGTAGCCCTCCTGAGCCAGCGCCACTCGTAGCATGCGGCGCAGGGAATCACGGTCTTCTACGACGAGAATGAGCTTCTTGGGCACCCGTCATTCCTCGCATCGCTGCCTTGCCGTTCGAATCGACTCGACCAGCACTGCATCATCAACCGGATCTACCGTCCGTAAATCGAGTATCAACTTCCCGTCCCGCAGATAGCCGATCACCGGAGGCACGCCCTGCCGCAAGGCTTCCAGCCACCGCGTCTTTCCTTGCATGGCCAGGGCTTCTCCCATGATCGGGCGTTCGGGCGCAGAACCCCCGCCGAGAAATGCCTCGGCGGTGACGATCTCGGCATCGATGCGTGCCGCGACCACCTGCAAGCGTTGCCGGTGCTCTCGCTCGTCCGTCCACAACCGATCCATGGGAAGTGTCGCACGCGCCAGATGCAACCGGAGTAGCTCCTCGACGCCGGCAAAAGTGAATCGGTCGGGGCGCAAAGCTCGATACAAGGGATCCCGGTGACAACGGTCGACGAGATCTCGCCGGCCGACGATCATGCCCGCCTGCGGCCCCCCAAGCAGCTTGTCACCGCTTCCACACGCCAGATCACATCCTGCGCTCATGAGCTCACTCAAGCTCGGATGATCACGAAGCTGCTCGCAACGGTGCGGGCGCAGAAGGCCACTTCCCTCGTCGACGACCACCGGAACTCCACGTCTGCGACCGATCTCGACCAGGGCCGCTGGATCCACCGCAGCGGTGAATCCCAGCTGACGATAGTTGCTGGGGTAGACCTTCAGAAGGAGCCCCGTAGCGTCGCAGATCACCTCCTCATAGTCGCTCGGCCGTGTGCGGTTGGTCGTTCCGACTTCCACGAGCTCCACTCCGGCAGTTCTCAGAATGTCCGGAATGCGGAATGAGCCGCCGATCTCGACGAGCTCTCCGCGCGACACGACGACCTGTCTTCCCGAGGCCAATGACGAGAGAATCAACACCAACGCCGCGGCGTTGTTGTTGACCAGGATGCCCGCCTCCGCTCCGGTGACCGCCTGCAGAAGCCGGTCGACTCGAAGGTTGCGATCGCCGCGCCGCCCGCTCTCGAGTTGATACTCCAGATCGCAGTAGGCATCGAGGAAAGCCGAGATTCGGGCCGCGACCCGGCGCGGCAACGGAGCACGACCGAGATTGGTGTGCAGGAAGATCCCGGTGGCGTTGATGATGCGGTGCAGGGGCTCTCCGAAGCGCTTCTTGAGGTTGTCAACGACTCGGTTCATCAAGAGCCTGAGCTCTTCCTCGATATCCACCTCAGCCGCTGCGGTTGCCCCGAGTCGTTCGCGAAGGCTATCCAGCTCGAGTCGCACTTGGACGGTAACAAGGTCCCTTCCGTATAATCCCAGAGACAGTGCCAGAGCGGCGTCTCGTAGCAGAACATCAACTGCGGGGAGATTGCGACGCACGTCGGATTGCTTGGTCATGATCCCCCATTCTAGAAAAGAGCACGGCTCGAAGCGCGATCT
>JAOTUP010000196.1 GCA_029863825.1 Acidobacteriota bacterium
GAACCGGCGCGTCCTCATTGTCGACGACGATCCCGAGGTGCGCAAGCTGACCCGCGCAGCGCTCGAGAAGGCCGAATACGAGATCCTCAGTGCCGAGAGCGGCGAAAAGGCTCTCGAGATTCTCAATGAAGAAGGATTGCCTCATCTGGCGATCATCGATATCCGGCTCCCCGGTCTGGATGGCCTGGCGCTTTGTCAGAAGATCCAGGCGATCAGTGACGTCCCGGTCATCATGTTGACCGTCGTGGACGATGAAAAGACGGTGGTCACCACGATTGAGGACTTCGCAGAGGACTACATCATCAAGCCGTTCAACCCGCCGGAGCTGGTCGCTCGCGTCGGTCGGATCCTCAAACGGATGGGTGACTTCTCGTACACCCTGGCACCTGTCATCCGCGTCGACCAGAACCTCTCGGTGGACTTCGTGCAGCAACGAGCGATCATCAACGATCGGCCGCTGGCCCTCACGCCAACCGAAACGAAGCTGCTCTATATCCTGATGCAGAATGCCGGCAAGACGGTCCTCACGAACTACATCCTCGGGCGAGTCTGGTCGAATCAGAGTGCGGACGAGAACACACTCCGGGTGCATATCCATCGCCTGCGGCAAAAGATCGAAGTCTCGCCCAGCCGTCCGCGCTACGTCGTGACTGAGCGCGGCGCCGGCTATAGTTTCTTGGCCCCGCCGGAAGAGCGCTAGATCAGCGAGTCGGCCGCAGCTTCAGCCAGCGCCGGCGAGAAGGCTCTCGATGACGCCGACCAAGTGAGTCGGGTCGAGAATCGGCTTTGGAATGTAGTCGTCGAAGCCGGCAGCGAGGAACCGCTCCCGGTCACCGACCATGGCGTGTGCGGTCAACGCGACGACTGGCACCTTCTCCAAGGCGCGAAACGCCCGAAGTCGCTCCAGGACTTCCGTCCCGTCCATCTCCGGCAACGAAATATCCAGAAGAATGAGCTCGGGCAGATCGCGCGGGGCTTTTGCGATCGCTTCTCTCCCGGAGGCATACTCGCACAAGTTGTACTTCTCTTCGAGGATCGCCCGCACGAGCAGACGATTATCGGGATTGTCCTCAACGACAGCGACTCGCCTCATTCCGTGCTCCCGCTGAAACTCCTGCCCAAGAACTCCAAAAGAGAAGCCGCCGTCGCCTCGAAAGCCGGGAGATTTTTCCGTAGCGCCTCACTCTCGCCGCGCTGGGCCATGAGCTCCAACACTGCCGCCTTCTCCGCAGCGGATCGAGCGCCCAGCGTCGCCGAGCTCGAGCGAAACGAGTGCGCCGCCTTCTCCGCTCGCGAAAGATCATTCTCGAACACTCCTGCCCGCAGCGACTTCAGCCGTTCGGGAGTATGCACGAGGAAAAGGCCGACGAGCTCGGAAAACAGCTCGTCGCCGCCAAGCGCCCGAATGCGCTCAACAGTCTCCGGGTCGAGAGGTGTCTTCATGGTCCGCATTCCGATTCTAGCAGCCGTCCGTGTCGACCGCCGCTTCTCCTCCAGCCGGGAACGCTCCGACCTTCGTTCACTTGCCGCCCCACATCGGACCGACGCGAACTCACACTCCAGAGCCACAGGGCCCTCGCCACTCCGGGTGCGGGCCTCGACGTTCTACCGCGGGCCCTGATCTCCTCCTACCAGCCGCACTGACGACCTGCATTCCGCTCGTCCAGCCACGTTTTGAGTGGCGCAAAGTAATCGAGAATGGCCGTGGCGTCCATCTCCCGTTGGCCCGTCACGGCCTCGAGCGCATCCGGCCAGGGTCGACTGCTTCCCATCTCGAGCATGTCGATCAGCTTCTTGCCGGCCTCCGGATTGCCGTAGATCGAGCACCGGTGCAAGGGGCCCTCGTAGCCAGCCGCGTTGCACAATGCGCGCTGAAACTGGAACTGCAGGATGTGCGCCAGGAAGTACCTGGTGTAGGGCGTATTGGCGGGAACGTGGTACTTGGCGCCCGGATCGAAGTCTTTCTCACTCCTCTCCACCGGCGGCGTAATCCCTTGATACTTCTGCCGCAGCGCCCACCAGGCGGCGTTGTACTCGTCCGCGTCGACCTCTCCCGAGAAGACCTTCCAGCGCCATTGATCGACAACCAGACCGAAAGGCAGGAAGGCGACCTTGTCGAGCGCCATTCGCAGCAGAACACCGAGATCGGCAGATTCGTCAGGCGCCTCATCCAACAGGCCGATCTGCACCAGGTACTCGGGCGTCACCGAAAGGGCGACCGTATCGCCAACACCTTCGTGAAAACCGTCGTTGGCGCTCTCGCGGTAGAGAAACGGCAGGTGGCTGTATGCCCGCTGGTAGAAGCTGTGCCCCAGTTCGTGATGTACGGTCGAAAAGTCCTCCGCATTGATCTCGATGCACATCTTGATGCGGAGATCATCCACCTGGTCGATATCCCAGGCGCTCGCATGACAGACCACTTCGCGATCGGCCGGCTTGGTGAAAAGTGACCGCTCCCAGAAGGTGTCGGGAAGCGGCTCGAACCCGAGGGAGGTGAAGAAGCTCTCACCATAGCGAACCATCTCTCTGGCATCGACCTTCCTGGCTTGCAAGAGTTCGCTTAGATCGAATCCCGAATCGCCCCAGGGTGGCGCCACGATGTCGTAGATGTTCGACCAGGTCTGCGCCCACATGTTCCCCAGCACGTGCGCCGGAAGAGAGCCGGACGGAGGCACCACGTCAGCAGTGTAGAAGTCATTCAGCTCGCCTCGAACATAGCAATGAAGCGACTCGTACAGTGGCCGCACCTGTCCCCATAACCGATCCAATTCGGCGCGGAAAGCATCCGGATCCATGTCGTATTGCGATCGCCACAGCGCCCCCAGATCTCGAAAACCGAGCTCGCTGGCACCTTTGTTCCCGAGCTCGGCGAATCGCCTGTAGTCTTCTCGCATCGGCGGAGCAATTGTCCGCCAACCAACCCACGCTTCCAGAAGCTCGTCCGGATTGCGGCTCGAAGCCATGGTCCGGGACAGAGCACCGAGATCCTGGCACTCTCCATCCTGCGGGCAGTACTTGCCTCGCCCATATGCGCTCTCGAGGCCCGCAGCGATCTGCGTCAGCTCCGACCGCTGTGCCGCGTCACTCGGCGCCGGCAACGTCAATCCCACTTTCAGTAGCTTCAGCTTGCGGGCCACGTCATAGGGCAGATCCAGACCGTCGAAGCGCGTCGCTCCTTTCGCAAACTGCATCGCCTCCCCGATCATGCGATCGTAGGCCCGGGCGGCAAGAATGTCGGTGTCCTCGGTGATGAAGTTGGCTTGCACCCACTGGTTCCTCGACAGCTCGATCACCAGCTCCAGAAGCCGCGCCTCCGCAGTCGCCAGAAACGCCTCGGCCTCCTCCAGGGTCGGCACTTCATCGTCGCCCATGACCGGCGGCGATGCGCCGATGAGGAACGCCGTCAACAAGCACCAGCCGACACGCTTTCCAAGTGTTTTCGGGATTCTTGAGCGCATGGATACCCTCCGATGTGTTTGATAGTGCGAACGCCAGGCAGGCCTTTCGCCGCTCCATCTTAGCGAAAAAATCCGGCTGCTAGAGGATGGCGTCGCGAATTCTGTCGAGGCCCGTCTGCAGACGTTCTTCCGAGCACGCAAATGAGATCCGGATATGGTCGTCGCAGCCGAACGCGATACCGGGAACGACCGCAACGCGTGCCTTTTCGAGCAAAAAGCGCGAGAACTCGACGGAGCCCTGCCGGCCGTCTCGGTAGCACTCCGAGACCTCTGGGAACACGTAGAAGGCGCCGACGGGAGCCGCACAGCGCACTCCGGGGAGGTCGGCAAGCAACCTCTCGATCAGCGCCCGTCGCCCGCGGTAGGCCCGCAGCATCTCCTCAACTCTCGATTCTGCTTCACCCAGCGCCGCCAACGCCCCGTACATGGCGAATGTCGTCGGATTCGAGGTCGCATGACTCTGGATCGTACCGACCGCACGAACAACATCGGGCGGACCCAACATGTAGCCTATTCTCCACCCGGTCATGGCGTACGTTTTCGAGAACGAGCCGACAACCACCACGACATCGCCGAAGCGATGAGCCAGAGGTGCGGCACTGGCGAAAGGCTCATCCCCGAAAACGAATCGATCATACGTTTCGTCGGCAATGACGAGAATGCCGCGCTCTGCGCACCTCTCGACGATCTGCTCCAGGTCCCCTCTCTCAATCAGGCGACCCGTAGGATTCGATGGGGAGTTGAGAATCACCACCCGAGTCCGTTCGGACAGGCGGGAACACACGGCATCGGCGCGCAGGCGAAACCCGTCGTCGACCGACGTTTCCACGAACACGGGGTCGCCGCCGGCAAGACGGACCTGCTCCGGGAACGTCACCCAATACGGCAATGGAATGACGACCTCGTCACCAACCCCCACCGTCGCCAGAGCGAGCTCGAAGAGGGCGGCCTTGCCACCGACCGTGATCACCACATTGTCGCCGCTCCACGGCGCACCGTAGCGCTGGTTGTAATCAGCCGCCACCGCGTGGCGCAGTTCCGGCAGACCCGTCGCTGCCGTGTAGCGTGTCTTTCCCTCGCGCAGGGCCTTGCACGCTGCCTCGACGGCGCTCGGCGGCGAGTCGAAATCCGGCTCCCCGGCCGAGAAATCGATCACGTCGATGCCGCTGGCCCGCAGTTCCTTGGCTTGTCTCGACACCGCCAGTGTCGCCGACTCACCGACTCTCTGTACACGATTCGCAAGCTTCACGCTGGAATCTTAGCCGAAATAACTACAAGCCCAAACCGTCCCTGATGCGTATAATCACCGCCGAGTAGTCGATCTTCCAGCGAATGAGCCTTCCGGACCAGCAATGACACGACTCAGCCAGCAGCGATATCCGGCGATGAAGACGGCCGTGTTAGCCGTCATCTGGGCTCTCGGCGCCGGCGGTCTGAGTGCGCAACCGAAGCTGCTCGAAAAAGCCGCGTTCTCCGCCGTCACCGATCGCGAGTCTTATGCTCCCGGGTCCGAGGTGAACCTGGCGGTCGTGGTGACAGTCGACTCCGGATGGCATGTCAACAGTCACGCACCGACCTACGACTACCTGATCCCGACGACACTGGACATCGAGACACCTGACGGCTG
>JAOTUP010000197.1 GCA_029863825.1 Acidobacteriota bacterium
TCGTACAGCGCGGCGGCCTCGGTAAGTACATTCTCTGGCAACCCACCGATGGCGTCGACGAACTCCAGCGCAGTAGTCTCTCGGGAGGCGGCAGGTTTTTCTTCGACTCTTCGGGCGGCTGCGACCAGGAAGAGACTGCCGCTATTTCCACCGCCATCCGCTACGCTCAAGCGCAAGGCGTCCTCGGCTTCTCTTCTGTCGTTGCCGATCTGACCAAGAAACCGGAAGGGCCCTCGGGCGAGTGGGTCTCGACCTTCAACTCGTACACGACCGATATCCCCGAAGACGCCGCGGCCTTCGACGCCAAGCTGTCCCTGGAGTTCCCGGGCCGGTATAAGGCGCGCACTGTAGTCCAGGGGCTGCTGGCGATCAAGCGTAGTGAGCTCGCCGTTGCCGATCTCGCCGGTCATCAGTCATACAACCTGCAGTTGATCGGTGAAGTACTCCGCAATGACAAGCTCTTCGACAGTTTTCGCTATGCGTTTAATCATCCTCTCGACTCACTTGCCGGTGACACGGTCCCTCTTGTCTTCGAGCGGTATCTTCGTGCCGGCGAGTACACCCTGATTCTCCGCCTCGAAGACATCAACGCGAACACATTCTTCCGTACCGCTCAGCCCATCTCCGTGCCACTCATCGAAACTGCGGTATCGCGACCACCCAGCGATCCCGAAACGGCACGGCTTCTTGCAGAAGCCAACGCCGCGATTGCCAGTGGTGAGACGGCGCTCAGGATTGTCCCCCCGCAAGGTGAGCTCCATACCGGTATGTTGCGTATCGATACCCTGTCGTCGGGATCAGACATTGCCGAGGTGGTCTTCTCGATAGACAACAAGCAGGTTCTGAAGAAACGAGACCCACCGTGGAGTGTGGAGTTCGACCTCGGATCGCTACCGCGGATGCGAACACTGACCGCTGTCGCCCTTGCTTCATCGGGTCGCGAACTGGCGCGCGACGAGATGATCCTGAACTCAGGTGCCCATCGGTTCTCGATTCGCCTTCTCGAACCGCGCAAAGGCGTGACGTATCGCAACAGCCTGAGGGCCGAAGCGGATGTTCAGGTTCCGGAGGACAAGGCGGTTGAGCGCGTCGAGTTCTATCTCAACGAAACTCGCGTGGCGACCCTCTATCAGCCGCCGTGGATTCATCCCATCCTCCTGCCACCGGTCGAACAAGTCGCGTACGTGCGAGCAGTCGCCTACCAACCCGACGGCAACTCGACTGAAGAGCTGGTCTTTGTCAACGCCCCGGAGTATCTCGAAGAAGTGGACATTCAGTTTGTCGAGCTGTTCGTTGGCGTCCTGGACGCGAGCCAGCGCCCGGTCGAAGGACTGACGGAGTCAGACTTCACCGTCCGTGAGGACGGCGCTCCGCAGTCCCTTCTGCGCTTCGATCACGTCGCCAATCTGCCGATTCACGCCGGCATCCTGATCGACGTTTCGGCATCTATGAAGGAGCGCATCGAAGCCGCTCAATTGGCGGCGCTGAAGTTTTTCCAGCAGGCGATCACTCCGAAGGACCGCGCTTCGCTCATTACCTTCAATGATCATCCCAATCTGGCAACCAAGTTCACGAACAACCTGGGCGAGCTCGCTGGCGGCCTCGCAGGTCTCAAGGCCGAGCGTGGAACAGCCCTCTACGACAGCGTCATCTTTGCTCTCTACTATTTCAACGGCATCAAAGGCCAGCGAGCCTTGGTTCTCTTGTCCGATGGCCAGGACGAGCACAGCCGCTTCACCTTCGAAGACACGCTGGAGTACGCGCAACGGGCGGGCGTTGCGGTCTACTCCATTGGACTCGACCTGCCGCGCAAACAGCGAGACGCGCGGCGAAAGCTGGAGCGACTTGCGGCGGAGACAGGCGGCCGGCTCTTTCTGATCGAGGACATCGATCAACTGGAGGGCGTGTACCGGGAGATTCAGCGCGAGCTCCGCTCCCGGTACTACCTCGCGTACCAGTCGACAAACACTCTGGATTCGCAGGATTTCCGGACAATCGACGTGCGGCTGAATCGCCCCGGTCTCGATGCAAAAACTCTACGCGGCTACTATCCCTGAGTGCTCCCCGTGAACTGCCCGGTCGCTCACGACAGCCTCCTCTCTGCGCAAAGACGACGCACCCCACTGCTAGCTCTGACGCTCTTGGTCTTCGGCATCTCCGCTTCAGCCATCGAGCCGCCGGCCACCGACCCAGCATGGCTTGAGTTCGTAGGTCCCCTCATCACTGAGCAGGAAGCGGCGGTCTTCAGAAGGCTCGACCGCCACTTCGAGCGCTCCGAGTTCGTCGATCGCTTCTGGCGCGTTCGCGACCCCGACCCTGCTACGCCCCGCAACGAGCTGCGCAGTGTATGGGCGGAACGGATGGCCACGGCAGAAGCAGACTTCGACGGAGCTCATACCGATCGCGGTCGGGCCTTCTTGCTCAACGGACCGCCCAAGTTCATCCTCAGCGACCTATGCACCGAGATCCTGCGACCGATTGAAATCTGGGTATACGAAACGCCGGGAGACGACGCTAAAGATGTGACAACCCTCGTGTTCTTCTCCGCCGATGAGAGAGACATGCTCGGTCTTTGGGATCGGGATTCACAGTCAATTCTCGACCTATGGCGTCCAACGAAAAAAGGTGCGGGCGAAGTGCAGACTCTCACCCGTCGCTGCCGACGCGGTCGCGAGGTGACAGATGCCCTGCAACAGGCCATCGGCTCGAGCGTTGCTCTTCACCAGTCACCACCCAACCTCGACTGGCTCCTCGACTTCGAGCGTTCCCGCATCGCTGGCGCGCAAGAACGGATGAAGTGTGAACTCGAGTTCGAGTATCCCGGTCGCGTGCAGGAGCGGACCATCGTGGACGGCCGCCTGACGGTACCGACCGAGGCACTCGGGTCGGAGGATCGGGCAGAGATCGTTTCCGTTGAAGGTGAGATCTTCCGCGGCGACCGCCTCGCCGATCGCTTTCGCTATCGCTTCGATATTGCGCCTGCCGGATCGCTCACTACAATGGTCGACGTCACGTTCCGTCGACTACTGACTCCCGGTGCCTATCGCTTGCAGCTGACCGTGCGGACCCTGCAGACCGGAGCCGTATTCCACTCTGTCGAAGCGCTCCACGTGCCCACGATCCGTGAGCCGCCGCTACGCCCCGGAGGGTCGGGAACCGCTCCTGCGTCACGCCCCACAACGGACACGCCCGAGCGGATCTTCAAGATTCGACCGGTACCGCGAGGCCTGCTCACTGGAAGACTGAGAGTTGACGTCCAGGCAGGCCACGCTGACATTGCGAGTGTCGTCTTCCTGCTCGACGGCCGTCAGGTCATGACAAAGGGTCGCCCGCCCTTCAGCGTGGAGCTCGATCTCGGCAGGCGCCCCCGCACTCATACACTGGAGGCTCTCGCGCTCGACTCGGCCGGAGAGGAGGTGGCACGCGATCTCGTGCCTCTCAACGTAGGTCCCCACCGTTTCGCCGTCCGCTTGCTGGAGCCACGCTCCGCTCATCGCTACGACGAAAGGCTGAGCATTCACGCCGATGTCGACGTGCCTCCCGGGGAGAAGTTGGACCGTGTCGACTTTTACCTCAACGAGACCAGGATCGCCGCGCACTATCAGCCACCCTTCGTCCAACCCGCCGTCGCCCTACCGGCTCGAGGTGCATCCGCATATGTGCGTGCCGTTGCAATGCTCGACGACGGCAACTCGGCCGAAGACATCGTCATTGTGAATACTGGCGGCACGCTCGATCACGTGCAGGTCGACTTTGTCGAGCTCTATGCCAGCATCGTCGATCGCACAGGCGAGCCTGTCGAAGGTCTCCAGAAGCACGACTTCACTGTTCTCGAAGACGGTATCGAACAGCCGCTTCGCCGTTTCGAGACAGTACGGGATCTGCCGATAAACGCAGCCATCGTGATCGACACCTCGATCTCGATGGTGGAGGAGATCAACGAGGCTGAAGAGGCGGCACGACGGTTTTTCGACAGCGTCATCGAGCCGAAGGATCGCGCCGCGGTCGTCGTCTTCAGCGACCAGCCCCAGCTCAAGGTCACGTTGACCAATGATCTCCAGCGCCTCGCAGCGGGTCTCTCCGGACTCGAGGCCGACGGCGAAACGACTCTTTACGACAGCGTCGTCTTCGGTCTGTACTACCTGCTCGGCTTGCGCGGCAAGAAAGCGTTGATTCTGCTCACCGACGGCTTGGATTCACAAAGTCGCTACAGCTTCGATGAGACCCTTGAGTTCGCGCGATCCGCCGGTGTCGCCATCTATCCCATCGGCCTGAGCATCTCGCCGCGAGAGTTCGAGGCGCAGCGCGTCTTGCGTCAGCTCGCCGTCGAGACCGGGGGCGAGCACTACTTCATCGGGCGTGCCAGCGAGCTGACACGGATTTATGATGAGATCCAACGTGATCTCAGATCCCAGTACATGCTCGGCTATCAATCCTCTCAATCTGGAGCCGACGGCTTCAGACGACTCGAGATTCGAGTCGCGCGACCGGACGTCGAAGTGAAGACTATTCCGGGGTACTACCCCTGAAAACCCGCCGACCGGCGAACATGCATCCGAGACTCATCCTCGCGTCTGCTTCCCCGCGTCGCCGCGAGCTGTTGCGGAATCTCGGTCTCGAGTTTCTCTGCCGACCGGTCGACCTCGACGAGACGCCACTGACTGGAGAAGCAGCCGAACCCTACGTGCGCCGACTGGCGCGCGCCAAAGCCGAAACGGTGGCTCGGAAGGGTGAGGTCGTGCTGGCGGCCGACACGGTCGTCGTGCGCGATGGCCAGCTCTTGGGAAAACCGGTCGACCCTGATGAGGCGCGCGCCATGCTCGCGTCTCTTTCGGGCCGCGATCATTCGGTTTACACGGGAGTTGCGATTCACCTGCCGCCGGGTCTCACTCGAGATGCGGTCTGTCGCTCCGAGGTGACAATGGCGCCGCTGAGCCGAGAGGAAGTCGACTGGTACGTGTTGACGGGAGAACCGTTGGACAAGGCCGGCGCCTATGCGATTCAAGGCCTTGGCGCCCTCCTTGTCGAGCGGATAGACGGCAACTACTCGAACGTCGTCGGCCTGCCGCTGCCGACGGTT
>JAOTUP010000198.1 GCA_029863825.1 Acidobacteriota bacterium
GATCTGGCGGGCTCTTCGGTGGCGTGGCCTGTCAGCCAGAGCGTGCGTATCTTATCCAACCGAGGTGTCGGACGACCCCTCGGGAGAAACCACACGTGTTCCACCGTCCTACCCTCCATGTTCCGACATAGGGCCACGAGCTTGCTCCCGCGGTCAAAGAGGGGCTACGCTTCCGCCCGACGCCAGTCCGGAGGCGGCATACCTGACGTCGGTTCTTGGTCTGCATGGCAGCAGTCTCAGAATCTGACGCACGCCGGAACGCCCATGAAGAGAATGCTCTCCACGACATGACCACTGACTTGCCCACCTTTCTGCGCACAACTCGTTATCTGCGTCCTATCCAGATCGCGAGCCGCATCTCGATGCTCTCGAGGCGTCATCTCTTGAAGCGCTCGCGCTTACTCCAGAAGAGGTATCGATCGCACATTGGGAATCATGGCTCTCTGGCTCCACTCCCTTTTCCGCCGCTCGAAATTGAGCCCCCTGCAGAGATGGTCGACGGCCGGGTCTTTACGTTCCTCAACCAGAGCCTGGATTTGGGACGATCAATCACCTGGGAGCCGGAGGGTGTTGACAGACTCTGGCACTATCAGCTTCACGCCTTCGGGCACAGCCTCTCCCTGGGCTGCAGATTCCGAGACCAGGCTCGCGAAAGTGATTATCGTCTCTTTCGCGACCTTGTCGAGAAGTGGATTCGCGCGTGCCCCATTGCCTCAGCGCCGGCCTGGGACCCGTACCCGACATCTTTGCGCATACGGAACTGGCTTCGGGCCCACGCTCTTTTTGCCCCCGCGCTCCTGGGCGACACCGATTTTTCCCGCCGGTTTTTGGACAGCATTTACTCGCAAGCCAGGTATCTGGAGCACTTCGTCGAGCGCCACCTCTTGGGAAACCACCTGATCGAGAACGGCCGCGCACTACTTCTGGCGGGGGCGTTCTTCGGCGACAAACGAGCTCGGCTCTGGCGTCGAAAGGGAGAGCGAATCCTCTGGCGGGAGCTGGGGCGTCAGTTTCTCGCCGATGGGGGTCACGACGAGCGGAGCCCCATGTACCATCAACTGATGCTCGGCGTGTATCAGGAGTCGGTACAGACCCTCGAAGGACTCGGTGAGAGAGTCCCTGAAGGCGTGCAGGAACAGCTCGACGCCATGTCGCGATGGCTCGGAGCCCTTCTTCATCCGGACGGCCAGATTCCCCTCTTCAACGACGCGGTTTTCAGCATGACCGGCCCCCCGGCGCCGCTTCTGACTGATGCGGAACCGCCGAGTGACGGCCTGACTCCACTCCCGGAGACGGGATACTTCGCCTTCAGGAACGGGAACGCGGGCGATTTCGCGGTATTCGACTGCGGCCCCCTTGGTCCCGACCACCAGCCAGGCCACGGGCACTGCGACTGTCTCAGCTACGAGATCTCGGTGGCCGGCCACAGACTCATCGTAGACTCCGGCGTTGGAACGTACTACGGAGAGCAGAAGTGGCGAGACTACTACCGGAGTACTCGCGCCCACAATACAGTTCAGGTAGACGATGAGGAGCAGTCCGAGATCTGGCACCGATTCCGCGTCGCCCGGCGTGCCTACCCCGATCGAGTACAGTGGGGGAGTGGGGACGGCATCGACTGGGCGGCTGGATCGCATACGGGGTATCGTCGCCTGCCCGGAAAAGTGAGTCACCGGCGATGGTTTTGCTGGCTTGATCGCCGTTATTGGCTGATCTGCGATCTCTTGACCGGGAGCGGACTTCACCGTCTGAAGAGCTTCCTCCACTTTCATCCCGACGTCGATGCACCTTCCCCCACGCTCCGCGGCGACGTATTCGCGGGAAAGGCAGTGCGCGACGGTACAGCACTCCGACTCTTTCTCTGGGGAGGCGACTCGGTCTCCTGCTCGAGAGGCGAAGAGGGAGAGCTTCAAGGCTGGTATGCAACCGAGTTCAACCGCCAGCTTGCTAATTCGGTTTGGACGATGCACCGCGACGGGAAGCTACCGATCTGGATGGCCTATTTGATGTCGCCTGATGACGAACCGGTGTCGACACGCTTCGCATCCACCGGAGGGACTCGATTTCAGGTCCAAGTGCAGGGGGACCACGAGAGTCATTCCGTCGTCTTCGACGGAGAGAATGGAGGGGTTATATGCCGATGAGAGTTTCGGTCCTGGGCCTTGGCTACGTGGGCTGTGTATCCGCTACTTGTCTCGCGACGCGCGGGCACAGCGTCATCGGCGTCGACGTGAACAGTGCGAAGGTCGACCTCGTCAACCGCGGTGAAAGCCCTATCGTGGAGCCTGGCCTCGGGCCTCTGCTGGCTCGCGCCGTGTCCGCTGGAAACCTGCGAGCCACCAGCGACGCGGCCGAGGCAATCCTGACCTCGGACGTCACGCTTGTGTCCGTCGGCACACCGAGCCGCGCCAATGGCAGTCTCGATCTGGAACATGTCATCGATGTGGTCCGACAGATAGCACACGTCCTCAAGCGACGTGAGGACTACCATGTGGTCGCAATACGAAGCACCGTGTTGCCAGGCACGCTGGACGGAGTCGTTCTCCCCTTGCTGCGCGAAGAATCCGGAAAGGAACCGGGACGGGACTTCGGCCTCTGCAGCAATCCGGAGTTTCTCCGTGAGGGCTCGGCGCTGGGGGACTATGACAATCCCCCCTACACGATTGTCGGAGCGCTCGATGAGCGGAGCGCAGACTCACTCGGACGACTCTACGCCGACCTCGCCGCACCGTTGCTGGTGACACCGATGCGCACCGCCGAGATGGTCAAGTACGTCAGCAACGCTTTTCACGCTCTCAAGGTGACATTTGCCAATGAGATCGGTCAGCTGTGCAAGGCGCAGCAGATCGATAGCCATGCGGTCATGGATCTCTTCGTGCAGGACACGCAACTGAATATCTCGGCAAAGTACCTGCGACCGGGCTTGGCCTTCGGGGGATCATGTCTGCCGAAAGATCTTCGGGCTCTTGTTCACCGAGCGAAGTCGCTGGATCTCGACTTGCCGGTGCTGAACTCGATACTGCCCAGCAATGACAGTCATCTTGCCCACGCCTTCAACCTTATCGAGAAAGCCGGTGCACGCGAGGTGGGCATACTGGGGCTCAGCTTCAAAGGCGGAACCGATGACCTGAGAGAGAGTCCTCTCGTTCGGCTTGCCGAGCGCCTGCTCGGCAAAGGCTATGAACTCAGGATCTTTGACCGAAATGTTCTGCTGTCGCGACTGACGGGTGCGAACAAGGCGTACCTCGAGCAGACCCTGCCGCATATCTCTCGTCTCCTGGTTGCAGATGCCGAGGACGTCCTCCAACACGCCAAGACACTCGTCGTCGGCAACAACGATCCGTCGTTCAGCGACACTTTGGCCGGTGTCGATCGAGAGTGTACCGTTATCGACTTCGTGAGGCTGGGCGCCCAGCCGGCAGCCTCAGCCTACGACGGGATCTGTTGGTGAGGTGTTGCCGCTGCTGTGTTTCGGCGCTCTCGGGCACGGCAGCAGCCTCGAATCGAGTGCAATGGGTTGGTTCATCCAATGACACTGAGAGGCGCCTTTCTTAGGACGGAACGGTCGTGCGCGCCTGGGCCTTCAGACTCTCACTGGTCTTCATCTTCACGATACCGTGGGAGACGGCAGTGGTCTCGGGTTTCGGGACGCTGAGTCGAGTAGCGGGAATCATGATGGCCGCGGTTTGGATACTTGCGGTTTTGCGTTCAGGACACGTTCGCAGGGTGGGTCTGCTTCATCTGCTGGCGGGACTCTTCCTGTTGTGGAATGCGGCCAGTGTTCTGTGGTCAGTCGATGTGACAGTGACTGTCGTACGTGTCATCAGCATTGCGCAGATGGTGCTCCTCCTAGTCATCTTATGGGACTTGTACAGGACACCGGGTGCAGTCCGTGCCGGCCTTCAGGCCTACGTGTTTGGTGCCTGTGTGATCGAGGGGTCGCTGATCCTCACATTTCTCAACGATCCGGAGATCCTTCGGTACCAGGCTCTGGGAGAAAATGCGAACGGCACCGGAGTGATTCTCGCCCTCGGGATTCCCGTTGCCTGGTATTTGGCCGCCTCGGCGCCTTCAAGCACCAGGGGCCATATCCAGAGAGTTCTTGACTATATTTATCTAGTCGGCGCCGTCTTCTGTATCGCGCTGACCGCAACGCGTTTCGTAATGTTGATGGCGGTTCCTGGAATGCTGTTTGGAGCCGCCACGTTGAGTCGACTTTCGCTCGCCTGGCGCTCGGTGGTGTTCGTTTCGGTCTGCATCACCTTGCTCTGGCTCCCGACGACGGTTCCCGAGAGATCACTTGAACGCCTGGGGACGGTTGATGACGAGATCGCTTCGGGTGATCTGAATCGTCGAACGGTATTTTGGAAGGAGGCAATCGAGGTGTGGAAGGAGCACCCATTGCAGGGCGTCGGCGCGGCCGCGTTTCAGAGCATCGCACCATCAGGGCGATCAGCGCACAACGCGTTTATCGGCATCCTCGCTGATCTCGGTCTCATCGGGCTCCTGCTGTACGGAGGAATCTGGGCGACCGTTCTTTTCCAGGCGTTGGCCCAGCCGAAATGGGAATCGCGGCTCTGGCTGACTTTTCTCGTCGCACTCTTCATTGCGAGCAACGCTCTGGCGATGTGGAATTCGAAGGGATCGTGGCTCTTCTTCGGGCTTCTCGCGGCAAGTTGGGGTCTGTCGCCGGAACAACGGAGCTCGAGTCCTCCTTCGGGCCTCGGTGCTGGCCACTTCCGAGCGACTCTGGCTTCGCAACGCCGCTGATCGCCTCCCAACCGAATCTGTGACGAGGACAGCCTGGGCACGCTCGCCGCCGCACTCTACACTCGATACCCCCTCCTCAGGCGCGCACTGACAGCACATGCAGTCTCGGCCTCATGGGCGTCCGTTTCATGGTGATGCCTGCACCCTGGCGACCGCGATCGCTGTTGGATGCCTGGATCCCCGGTCGTAGGACACGGAGTTGAACCAAGCGAGAAGTGTTCCGTTGAAGGTGACGTTGTACACACGTCCGATGTTTCGCGCCGTGATCCACAACGTTCCGTCGGATGAGTCGACGGCAAT
>JAOTUP010000199.1 GCA_029863825.1 Acidobacteriota bacterium
GCTCCGCCGAGCGAGAAGAGGACGACGAGGAGGCCGACGACGATCTCGCCGCGACCACCACACAGGGCGACGATGGCGTTGATCGAAGTCTCGACGGCCCCGGTGGCGTTGATGACCCCGAATGCGCCACCGATGAGAAAGATGTAGAAGACGATGTGAGCCGTCTCCAGGAGGCCCTCGGGATAGGCCATGAAGACATCGATGACGCCGGCCGGATTCGACTCGAGCCGGGTAAAGGAATCGGGTTCAACGAGCGTTCTCCCCCCGCTGTCGATGCGACTGAACTCACCGGCGGGAATCAGGTGGGTGGCGACTGCCGCGAGCACCACCAGGCCGAAGAGGAGCGAGAATGTGTGTGGAACCCGGAGCTTCATGCCGCCTCGTCGCAGAATTCGAGCGCGGTCACGGCGTAGAGCCGTGCAGCCTCCAGCACTTCGGCTGTCGGCACCGCCTCGCGGGGCGAGTGGGCAACGGCCAGATCTCCCGGTCCCATGATGATGGTCGGAATGTCGCCGAAGGCCGACAGCAACGCTCCATCGGTCCACGCGGGGAAGGCGCCGAACTCCGCGCGCACGCCGCGGACTTGGCGGTAGGCTGCCGCCGCGGCGAGCGCCACGGGATCGTCGGCCGGCGTCGAGAGGGCAACATGTTCGAGCGTAGCCATGCCGCCCGGCAGCCGCCGCAATTCGCTCGTCAAACCCGGCATCTCGGACTCGACTCTTCGCATGAGCTCCTGCAGCTCGCCGGAGATGAGTGCGTAATCCTCACCAGGGACGGATCTCCGATCGGCCTGGAGAGTGCAGAGGGCGGCAACCGTGGACGGCTGATCACCGCCGGCAATAGTGCCGACGTTGAAGGTGGGCGATCCGAGCAGAGGATCGACCCGGTTCCGCCAGCGCGCAGCGAGCTCGGTGCGCGCCAGGTCGAGGAATCTCGCGGCTGCGGCAATGGCGTTGATGCCCGCCTCGGGCGTTCCGCCGTGGGCCGCGGCACCCCGGAAGATGATTTCCAGCCACTCCAGTCCCTTGTGACCCAGACAGACCCGGTTCCGGGTCGGCTCACCGACAATGGCGCCGTCGGCGGTGAATCCGTCGGCGATGAGCGCCTCGGCTCCCAGGCTCTCCATCTCCTCGTCGATCACGGCAGCCAGGGTGACGCGACCGCGGTGGGGGAGGCTGCACCGCGCCAGCGCCACCAGGGTCGCTGCCTTTGCCGCCAGGGCACCTTTCATATCGACGGCGCCCCGGCCCAGCACCATCCCGTCTCTGAGCTCACCGGAGAAGCCGAAGCCGGGCTCTCCGGCGTTGAGGGGCACCGTGTCCATGTGGCCGCAGAGCAGCAGGTGTGGGCCCGGAGCGCCGCTGCCGACGGTGCAGAGCAGATTGGGACGTCCATCGGCGACCTCGTCGAGCCGCGGCTCGAGCCCGTGCTGCTCGAGGTGGGAAGCCAGCGCGGTCGCGAGCGCCGCTTCCTGCTTCTCGATGCCCCGATGACTCGGAATGCGAATGAGAGCGCTCAGAAGATCGAGTGGTCCAGCACGATCGATTTCGGCAAAGAGCCGCTCTTCCAGCGCCGTCATGTGCCGCTCAGAACGCTGTCGAGGATGGCGATGGCGGCATCCGCCTCTGCTTTGGTGACGACCAGCGGTGGTGCGATGCGGATGCAACTCGTACCGCACCCCAAAAGCGCTAGGCCCTTTTCAAAAGCGCGGTGGAGCACGCGATCGAGAAGCTCGTGGTCCGGTTCTCTGGTCTCGCGGTCCTTGACCAGGTCGACGGCGATCATGAGACCGAGACCGCGAACGTCTCCTATGACTCGATGCCTGCTCTGCAGTTCGCGCAAACCCGCGAGAAGATGCGTGCCCATGTCGGCCGCGTTGTCGATCAGGCCGCCTTCCAGCAGATCGAGCGTTGCCATTGCTGCAGCGCAGGAGACGGGATTGCCGCCGAAAGTGCTGCCGTGACCGCCGGATCGCCATTGCATGATCTCTTCCTTGGCGACGACCGCAGAGATCGGCATGCCCGAGGCAATCCCCTTGGCCAGCACCATGATGTCCGGCTCGATGCCGAAGTGCTCACACGCGAAGAGCCGACCGGTGCGACCGAAGCCCGTCTGCACCTCGTCGGCGACGAGAAGAATCCCGTGGTCGCCGGCGATCGTCGCCAGCCGCTCGAGAAACTCTCGCTTCGGCACGTGATAGCCGCCCTCGCCCAGAATCGGCTCGACGACGATGGCGGCGATCTCGTCGGGCGGTGCGATAGTGGAGAACAGGGTCTCCTCGAGGAGGTCGAGACAGTCGATGCTGCAGGTGTCGGGGTGCCGATTGACCGGACAGCGGTAGCAGGTGGCGTAGTGGGTGTGGTGGACCTCCGGCAGAAACGGCGCGTAGCCCCGGCGCTGAACGGCCTTGCTCGCGGTCAGTGACACGGCGCCCATGGTTCGGCCGTGAAAGGCGCCGAAGAAACCCACGACCTTCTGGCGGCCGGTTCGCAGCCGCGCCAGCTTGATCGCCGTCTCGACGGCTTCGGCGCCCGAGTTGGCGAAATAGACCTTCTTCCTGGTCGGGCCCGGGGCGACGGCGGCGAGCCGTTCGGCAAGGTCGATGACATGCGGGTACGAGAAGTCGATGGCGCAGAGATGGAGCAAACGCTCCGCCTGGCTTTGGATGGCGGCCACGACCTGCGGATGGCAGTGCCCCGTGGCGCAGACCGCGATGCCAGCCGCGAAATCGAGGAATCGATTGCCGTCGACGTCGATCAGTGTCGTGCCGACGGCGCGTTCGACGACCAGCGGATAGTCCTTGACGTAGTTCTGCGACAGCCAGGTCTGCTCGCGCTCCAGCAGAGCCTTGGCCCGAGGTCCCGGCAGTGACGTGCGGATGTCGATTGCGTCGATGGGGCTCATGGTCCTTCTCTCATGACTTTCGAGAGCTACTCCATGATGGTGCGGCTCTGCTCGCGCAGGAACTGCTGTACATAGTAGGGGCCGCAGCCCCCTTTGCCGGTCGAGCCACTGGCCTTCCAGCCGCAGAAGGGGTTCACTCCCGGCCATGCGCCGGTGGTGGCGCCACTGCGCCGGTTTGCATACGTGACGCCGGCCTCGATGCGGTCGAAGAAGGTCTCGACCTCGCCGGCGTCTTCGCTGAAGATGCCGGCAGTGAGTCCGTATTCGGTACGATTCGCCGCCGTGATCGCTTCGTCGAAAGAGGCGACCTCGCCAAGACAGAGCACGGGGAGAAAGAGTTCTTCCGTGAAGAGGCGATGTCCGGCCGGAAGATCCGAGACCAGCGTCGGGGTAACGTAGTAGCCGTGCGCCAGGTCTCCCTCGTCGAGCCTGGTGCCGCCGTAGAGAATGGTGCCGTCCCGGTGAGCTTCGGCGGTCGCGCGCTCGAAGTTTCGAAAGGCGGCCTCGTTGATCAACGGGCCGAGAAACGTTTCACGCTGTCGAGGATCGCCGATCTTGAGAGATCGCATCTGTTCGATGAGAGCGTCCTTGAAGGCGGCGGCCACACTCCGGTCGACGTAGACGCGGCTGCAGGCGCTGCACTTCTGGCCGCCGAAACCGAAGGCGGAGCGCGCCACTCCTTCCGCGGCTTTCTCGAGGTCGGCATTGGCGGTGACAATCGCCGGGTTCTTGCCGCCCAGTTCCAGGTAGCACGGGCGGAGCGCGACGTCGTTGAACCGCCTGTAGATGGCTCTGCCCACGTCCCGGGAACCGGTGAAGACGAGGCCGGAGACGGTGGGGTTGGAGACCAGCTCTTCGCCGACGCTGCTTCCGGCGCCGGTGAGGAAGTTGACGGCGCCGCGCGGCAATCCCGCCGCAGCCAGAATCTCGTAGAGCATGAGGCCGGACGCGGGGGCGTCACTGGCCGGCTTGAGAACCACGGTGTTACCGGCAATCAGCGCGCCGGCCGACATGCCTGCCGCGAGGGCTACGGGGAAATTGAAAGGAGAGATCACGACCCAGACGCCGTAAGGACGAAGGACGTCGCGAGTGTTCTCGTTGGGAGCCAGGCGTCCCATCGGGCGAGAGAAGCCGTCCGCATCCCGAATCTGCTGGCAATAGTAGCGAATCAGGTCGGCAGCTTCCTCGGCGTCGGCAAGCGCTTCGGCGCGCGTCTTTCCGACTTCGATCGACATCAACGCCGCCAGCTCATTGCGGCGCGCGGTGATGGCATCCGCGGCTCGAAGCATGATCTGTACGCGCTCAGGCCACGGAGTTGCGCTCCAGTCCGGAAAGGCCTCGGCGGCACCGTCGATGGCATGAGCGACGTCGGCTCGATTGGCCATCTGAAAAGTTCCAAGCAACACCCGTCGATCGATCGGCGATCGATTCTCGAACGTCTGCCGCATCGTCGAGGCCTTGCCGTGGATCCAGAGCGGATAGCTTGCGCCCAACGTTGAAGAGACCTCGGCGAGAGCACTTTCAAAGGCGAGGTGAACTTCTTCGGCGGGTGAGGTGAGGGTCGTGTAGGTGAAGCGGAACTCACTCGTCACGGACACTGGATTCCTCCCCTGATGATGGTTTCTTCTTCGGGTGCGGTGAGCTGCCTCGTTGGGCCCGGGTCGGGGGGGCTGGATGCATTTCGTGTTGCACGGGTGGGCGCCGAAACAGCGCGAGGATACCATGATGTGGATACACGTAGCACAATATGGTACTGACAGAGCCGAACATCAACCGGCGGATGGGATAGGGTCCCATATACTGGTGCAACGAGCCATATGATGGTTAGGCACGGCCCACCAGAAGGAGCGCAATCGGTTGGGCGCGCTCTCAAGCTCCTGAAGGCTTTTTCTCGGCACACGCCCGAGTTGGGCTTGGCGGCGCTGTGCGAGCGGGCCGGGTTGACGCGCACGACCGCGCATCGACTTCTTGCGGCCCTGGTCAGCGAGGGTATGGTCAGTCGAAACCCGATGACCGGTCGCTACCGCCTGGGTCCCGCTGTGATTGCCCTCGGAACCCTCGCCCTGCAAAGCGACGATCTGCGTGCTGTCGTGCAGCCGGAGCTCGAGTCCCTGGCGGCCGAGACCGGTGAGACAGCCACGTTG
>JAOTUP010000200.1 GCA_029863825.1 Acidobacteriota bacterium
GCAGCGACAGGGTCTCCCCTCAGATCGAATAGTCTGCTGAGCCCAAGCCGTGCCTCGGCCTCCTCGACCGGCGTGTCTGAGCGCGAGAGAACTGAGAGGAAGAGCTTTTCAGCGCTGTCGAGCTCGGCACTGTCGAGTGCGCGGTTCGCTTCGACAAGCATCTCGGGGATCGGGAGATCCTGAGCGCCGGCGCGCAGTGAGAAGGGCAGCGACAGAAGGAGAAGAACGAGAGCGAGGGAGTGTGGACGAGCCAAGCGCACGTTGAAATCGTAGCATCGGCGAAGAGCATGACGGGCGCGGACGGGGCCGGGCATCGACATTGAAGAGGGGAGTATCACAGTTCGCAGACAGCACTATCTGCGGAGATTCCGCAAGATCAACCCAGTCGAGTCTTCAACCTGTCCTGCCCGAGACCTTGATTCCATGAATCCAGAGACAGCGGCGGCTAGAATCAAGGGGTGAGCAGGACGATGCGTGGACTGTGGCTCGAAGACGGCGAACTGTCGCTCGAGGACGATCTTCCGGTGCCCCAGCCGGCGGAAGGTGAAGCGCTCGTGCGGGTTCTCCGGGCCGGCATCTGCAATACAGATCTCGAGCTCGTGCGGGGCTACTATCCCTATGCGGGGATTCTCGGACACGAGTTTGCGGGGAGCGTCGAGACCGGCCCCGACCATCTCCTCGGCAAACGGGTCGTCGGCGAGATCAACGCCGTCTGCCACGACTGCGCGGCGTGCCGTGCGCGTCGTTCGAGCCACTGCGAGCGCCGCACCGTGCTCGGCATCGTCGACCGCCATGGCGCCTTTGCCGACTATCTGATCCTGCCGGTCGAAAACCTCCACCGCCTGCCGGACACTATCTCGACGGATGCCGCGACCTTTGTCGAGCCCTTGGCGGCCGCCCTCGAGATTCAAGAGCAGGTCGAGGTCGGGCCGGAGCACCGAGTCGTCGTCGTCGGTGACGGCAAGCTCGGCCAGCTCGTTGCCAGAAGTCTCAGGCTCACGGGTTGCGAGCTGCTCGCTATCGGTCGGCACGGTGACAAGCTCGATCGTCTGGCGGCGGTCGGCATCGATGTCGGAACAGAAGAGGCGATCACCGAAGGCGGCTTCGATATCGCCGTCGAGTGCACCGGGAACCCGTCCGGGTTTGCGTTGGCTCGCAGCGCTCTCCGGCCCCGGGGGACGCTTGTCCTCAAGAGCACGTACGCCGGAGAGCTGACTTTCGATGTCTCGTCAGTGGTCGTCGACGAGATCACTCTCGTTGGCTCGCGCTGTGGTCCGTTCGAGCCCGCAATCGCGATGTTGGCGTCGGGCGAGATCGACCCGACGCCGCTCATCGCCGCTCGGTATCCGCTGGACGAAGGATTGATGGCTTTCGAGCACGCGAACCGAAAGGGAACGCTCAAAGTCGTGCTGGATGTGGGGATGTGAGGCGGCGCCCTCTGTTACACTTTGCCGCCCGCAAATCCATCCACTTCCGACCTCCCGAAAGACATCGTGAGCGACTCCGACACCGATTCGAAGATCCCGACGAAACCGTCCCTCGACGGTCTCGAAGACAAATGGAGCGAGCGGTGGGACAAGGAGAAGACCTACCATTTCGAGCGCTCGGCAACGCGCGAGAACGTCTATTCGATCGATACCCCGCCGCCGACGGTCTCCGGGTCACTCCACGTCGGGCACGTGTTTTCTTACACCCACACCGACACCATCGCGCGCTTCCAGCGCATGCGGGGGAAAGAGGTGTTCTATCCGATGGGATGGGACGACAATGGGCTGCCCACCGAGCGCCGCGTGCAGAACTACTACGGCGTGCGCTGCGATCCGAGCCTGCCGTACGAAAGAGGCTTCCAGCCGCCGGAGAAACCCGGCAAAGAGCTCATCCCCGTTTCCCGTCGCAACTTCATCGAGCTCTGTCTCGAACTGACGGAAATCGACGAGCAGGCCTTCGAGGATCTGTGGAAGCATTTGGGGCTGTCGGTAGATTGGTCGCTCACCTACACGACGATCGGCGAGGTCGCGCAGCGCATCTCCCAGCGCGCCTTCCTGCGCATGCTCGAAAAGGGACTCGCCTACCAGGTCGAGGCGCCGACGCTCTGGGATGTTGACTACCACACGGCGGTTGCGCAGGCCGAGATCGAGGACCGCGAGATACGTGGGGCGTATCACAAGATCGCGTTTGACGGCCCGGAGGGACCGGTCTGGATCGACACGACGCGACCGGAGTTGATCCCTGCCTGTGTGGCGCTCGTGGCGCATCCTGACGACAAGCGGTACCAGCCGCTCTTCGGCCGGGAAGTCACGACGCCCCTGTTTGGCGTCAAGGTGCCGGTCGAGCCGCACGAGCTGGCCGAGCCGGACAAGGGTACGGGTGTCGCCATGATCTGTACGTTCGGCGACGCCACTGACATTGTCTGGTGGCGCGAGCTGGGTCTCCCCGTGCGGGCGATCATCGGGCGCAACGGTCGGTTACTGCCGGTGAGCTGGGGCGAGCCGGGATGGGAAAGTGAAGATCCCGAGCGAGCGAACGTCCACTACGATGAGTTGAAGGGACGGACGGCAAAGCAGGCGCAGCGGAAGATCGTCGAGCAGTTGAAGGAGAGCGGTGACCTCGAGGGTGAGCCGCGGCCGATCACCCACCCGGTCAAGTTTTACGAGAAAGGCGACCGGCCGCTGGAGATCGTCACCAGCCGTCAATGGTTCGTCAAGACGCTCGAGTTTCGCGACCAGTTTCTGGCTCGTGGCGAGGAACTGGCCTGGTATCCGGAGCATATGCGCGAGCGCTTTGCCTCCTGGGTCAGAGGTCTCAACGCGGACTGGTGCATCAGTCGTCAGCGGTTCTTCGGCGTCCCGTTTCCCCTCTGGTATCCGGTGCGCGAGGACGGTTCGGTCGACATGTCGGCGCCGATGATGCCGCCGGAGGATGCCTTGCCGATCGATCCCTCCGCGGATCCGCCGGCGGGATTCAGCGAGAAGCAGCGAGGCAAGCCGGGAGGTTTCGCCGGCGATCCCGATGTCATGGACACCTGGGCGACCTCGTCACTGACGCCGCATGTCGCGACCGGCTGGTGCGAGGCAGACGGGCTGTTCGACCAGGTCTTCCCGATGGATCTGCGGCCGCAAGCACACGAGATCATTCGCACGTGGTTGTTCTCGACGGTGGTGCGCTCGCATTTCGAACACGACTCGTTGCCGTGGCACAACGCGGCCATATCGGGCTGGGTGCTGGACCCGGACCGAAAGAAGATGTCGAAATCGAAGGGCAACGTCGTGACGCCGAAAAACCTCCTCGATCAATACGGCTCTGACGCCGTTCGCTACTGGGCGGCAAGCGCCAGGCTCGGGGTCGACACCGCGTTCGACGAAGGTCAGCTCAGGATCGGGCGCAAGCTCGCCATCAAGATCCTGAATGCGGCGAAGTTCGTGCTCTTTCAGCTGGGCGAGGATGCGGAGAGCGGCGAGGTCACCGCGCCGCTCGACCAGTCGATGCTCGGTGCCGTCGCCGAGTTGGTGGAGAAAACGACGAAGGATTTCGAGTCCTACGACCAGGCGCGCGCACTCGAGCGGGCCGAGAGGTTCTTTTGGAGCTTCTGTGACAACTACCTCGAACTGGTGAAGAACCGACGATACGGCAACGAGGGCGAAGAGGCAGCGGCCTCGGCCAATCGAGCCCTGACCGCGGCGCTCTCGGCACAGCTGCGGCTCCTTGCTCCGCACCTGCCGTTCGTGACTGAGGAAGTATGGTCCTGGTGGCAGGAGGGCTCGATCCATCGTGCCGCCTGGCCCGAGGCAGGCGAGATCTCGGCGCTGGCCGGCGAAGTCGGCGCGCTGCCGCTCGAGGTCGCGTCGTCGGTCCTGGCAGAGGTGAGAAAGGCGAAGACGGAAGCCAAGGTCTCGCTGCGAACCGAGGTGGCACGGGCGACGGTTGTCGACGCCGCCGACCGCATCGAGGCTTTGCGTCTGGTGGCGGGCGATGTGGAGAGCGCCGGCAAGATCTCGCAGCTCGAGCTGGTCGTGGGCGAGGCGTTCAGCGTCGAGGTGGAGCTCGCCGGCGACGACTCGGCGAGTTAGGTGACCGGTTCAGCTCGCGGGCTCTCGAGGATCGGTCTTCGCGGAGCGCGTGCTGGAGAGCGGCTCGCGAGTGGACCGCGGCCGGTTGTGATCAAGAAACCAGGGATGGTGTTGTCTTACACGCCCTCACGCCCTCACGCCCTCTCAGTGCTCGATGCGAACCCACGAGCGGCAGATGCGGCGGCTCGTGGCCGGGTCGTCCTGAGTCAGTGCCTCCTGGGTAAAGCGCTCGATCTCCGGATGCTCGACATCTGCCCGGCGCAGGGCGTGACGCACCGCCGCAACCCAGGCGAACGGATTGTCGCTTTCGGTGTGGACATATATATCCGGGTAGTGCGGAGCGCATTCTCGCGATTCAGTCGTCACGGCCTGTCATCCATCGGATCGCGCACTCGGGCTCTTGAGGCCCTGGTGAAGGCCCGAGTTCGAGCCCTCATCATAGAGGAAGACGTGTCAAAGAGTCAGTTCGTTTCACCGTGAGATGAGAAAACTGCGGTTCCCGAGCGAAGCGAGCCCCGGAGCGGCACGTGTCCGGATGCGTTTGCAGACTGTGGGTGGCGAATCTGCGCTGGACCGAGACGAGGTGGTTGCCGCCGGAATCGGAAAGCGAGGTCGCGCCTTGCCGTAAACGGCACACGCTACAGCATCCGGACTGTTGGGAGTCTCGAGGGCGATCAGTCGATCGCAAGCGCTGACTCGGCGAACGCCCGCCAGCGGTCTCGTACCTGTTCGGCACGGCTCGCGTTCCAGCGCGGCTCGCGCCGGACAGCGACAGGAGGTGGTTTTGAGAGCTCTCTTTCGTCTCCTGTCAGTCCTGCGAAGGCGAGGCGGCCAATGCCCAGCAGACCGATCTCTTCATCGTCGGCGGTCTCGACTGGAATCTGCCCGGCGTCGGCGAGGAGCCCGGTGAGACCGGTGAGGCGAGTCAGCTTGCCGCTCGCTCGCAAGACGGTCGTCGGAGCAACCGAGCCGAGGAGCTC
>JAOTUP010000304.1 GCA_029863825.1 Acidobacteriota bacterium
TTCGATTGGTGTTCGCCCCGGAGGACTCGATCGCCGCTTTCGGTGGTGATCCCGACAATTTCAATTTTCCCCGCTGGTGCTTCGACATGGCGTTTCTCCGGGTCTACAACGACGGCGAGCCGCTCTCGAGCCCTCATTTCCTGCGCTGGCGCCGCGACGGAGCAGCCAAGGGCGAAGTCGTGTTCGTCCCCGGCCATCCCGGCTCGACCGACCGGCTCCTGACGGTTGCCGAGCTCGAGTTTCAGCGTGACGTCCAGCTGCCACTATGGCTGTTGCGCTACTCGGAGCTGCGCGGCCGCCTCATCCAGTACGGCACGACCGGCGAGGAGCCGTACCGCACCATCCAATCGCCGCTTTTGGGCATCGAGAATGCCATCAAGGTTCGTCGCAACCATCTGAAGGCGTTACTCGGCGACGAGCTCATGACCCTCAAGCGGCGCCAGGAGGCAGAGCTTCGAGCTCGCGTCACCGCGAATCCCGAACTGGCCGGCCAGTTCGAAGGTGCCTGGGACGCCATCGCGTCCGCGATGAGTGCATACCGGACCTTTTACGAGGAGTACCTGTTCATCGAACAGGCGGCAGCCTTCAACGGCCAGCTCTTCGACTATGCGAGAGACCTGGTGCGAGTCGCGCGTGAGCGCAGCAAACCGAATGAAGAGCGTCTGCGCGAGTATCGCGATACGGCTCTGCCGCGGCTCGAACAGCTCCTGATGGCGCCGCGACCGATCTACCCCGAGCTCGAGACGCTGCGACTCGCCTTCTCGCTCGACAAGATGCGCGAGTGGCTGGGACCGGACAGCACCTACGTCGGTCGCATCCTCGGCACCGATTCACCGGTGCAGCGCGCCGCGGCCCTCGCGGCCGGCTCCCGACTGGCCGATCCCGAGATCCGCAAGGCGCTCTGGGACGGCGGGTGGGAATCCGTTCAGGCTTCTCAGGATCCGCTCATTCGGCTGGCCCTTGACATCGATGACGACGCGCGTGCCATCCGCCGGCGCTACGAGGACGAGGTCGAAGCGGTTGTCGACGCCGCGTCGGAGAAGATCGCCCGCGCTCGCTTCGCCATCTACGGCACGAGCACCTACCCGGACGCCACCTTTACCCTCCGCGTCACCTACGGCGCAGTCGACGGATGGATGGAGAAAGGCGAGATGCTCGAGCCGTTCACCTCGACGGCGCGACTTTTCGAGCGCACGACGGGCGAAGCTCCGTTCAGCCTTCCCGATCGCTGGCTTGCGGCACAAGAAGCGCTCGATCCGGCGACACGTTTCAACCTGGTGTCGACCACCGACATCACCGGCGGCAACTCGGGGAGTCCGCTTGTCGACAAAGACGCCAATCTCGTGGGTCTGGTCTTCGACGGCAACATCCATTCAATTGCCGGCGACTACTGGTTCGATCCGAAGATGAACCGGACCGTGGCGGTGCATCCAGCCATCATGCTGGAGGCGCTGGAGACGGTCTACGGCGCCGACGCATTGCTCGAGGAATTGGGTAGTGCGCCGACGGTCAAGTCGGTGACCGTCGGCGTCGGCAGCTACTGAGATCCGAGCGCCTGGCGAGCGGCCCGCGACGTGAGCGCACCGGGGCCGTCCCTTTCCTACCCGCCCGGCGCCGCTGGCGCGACGACGAGATCCAACCACACGAGTCGATGGTCCGACGCCTCATCGGCCCATCGCGCGCCTTCCGGGTCCTCGTCCTCGCTTGGCCAGAAGACGCCTCCGTTGACGATCTCGAGATCGCGACTCGGCAGGATGTAGTCGATGCGGGCTCCTTCACCGAAGACCGATGTCGAGCGCTCGAAAAACATCGGCGGTCCGGCATCGCGGGGCACCTCGACCTTGTGCTCCAGCCCGCCGCGGCTGACGGTGAACCGTCCGCTGTCCTGGAGGCGAGGGTGGAGCAACAGCTGGTCGATGGCCGCCATCCCGTCGTAGACCGACATGCGGAAGGACCCATCGCCCTCCCGTCCTTCGACCAGCGGCGCCGCATTGAGATCGCCGACGATGACGAACGGGTCGGCAGACTCGTAGCCACCACTTCCACCCCGATCGTCGACCAGCGTCGCCCCGTCGTCGAGATAGTCGACCCATAGCTTGATCTCGTCGAAATTGCGACGACCGTTCTTGTCCTCTTCGCCGTCGAAGCCCTGCGGCGTCGGGTGACTGACAAACAGATGCAGGCGCCGTCCGTTCACGTCGACCGGCAGATCCCAGTGCGATTTGCTGGACAGGCGAAACACGTCGAGGACCTCCGTGCTGAAAACGCCCTCGGGAATGTGATGCCCCGGCAAATCCCGCCACAAGAGCTTCTGAAAGGTGCGCGCCTCTTCGTCGAGAATCGGGTATTTCGACAGCACCGCCATCGAGTATTCCCCGGGGTAGGTTCCAAAGCCGAACGCATCGTTACCGTGCATTCGCGTTCCGCGATCCGCGACGCTGGCGACGTGACCGTCTCGATCGAGATCGAGACCCGTGAGGATCCCCGTGTTGTTGGGCGCGGCGAAGAAGAAGGGCAACTCGAGCCCTCCTTCGCCCGACCTCAAATAGGCATCGTGAAAGCGCCGCGCATTGAGTGCCAGATCCCCCCACCCTGTCTCGTAATCGTGGTCGATCTCGTTGAGAATCAGGATGTCCGGTGCAATGCGTCGAATGATCCGTGCGGCGGCGAGCGCCTGCGGGTGCCGTCCTCGCCCGTCCCCGTCGACATCGAGAATCTTCTCGGCCGTCAGCTCGCGAATGTTGAACAGTGCCACGCGCACTCGTGTGCCGGTGCCAACGGCCCCTCCCGGTTCCGGCTCGTCCGCCGGCGCTCCGCAGGCCAGCGCCACCCCCAACCCGGCGACCAGGCTCATGCTCCTCATCAACATCATCAGCGCGCCGGCATCATAGCGCGCATGCCACCGCTCCACCCCGACGGGTAGGGTCCGGTCACTGCCCTACGGGGTCTAGCGCGGTGCGGCTGCGATAATCAAGACTTCGGACACCAGAGGTCCGCTATTCGGCCGACCTCGTACCAGGAGGGAAACCATGAAGAAGATGACACTCGTTGCGTGCGCGGCCGGTGTGACCTTTCTCGTCGCTTCGGCATCCATCGTCCAGGCCCAACCTGCCCTGATGTCGAAGGCATGGGTGGACGGAATGTGCGACGCCTGGAATGCCGAGCCGGGACTCACCCAAAACCTCGACGGCTGGATCGAAAACGACAGCGACCGCGGGTACAAGCTGATGAGGATCTATCGCCGCGACTGCCCGGAGAGCCCGTGGGTGCAGATGAAGACTGCCAAGACCGGCGACGGGGTTCTCTGTGTGGAGTCCGGCTGGGCGACCGACGAAGAGCTCACCGGGGCCGACTACGTCATGTTTGCCGAAACCAGCCGCTGGCAGGAGATGGGCGAGGGTCTCTACGGGCCGATGAAGGGGATGATGACCGGCCGGCTGAAATTCAAGGGTCCGAAATTCGAGGCGATGCGAAACATGGGTCCATTCTCCAACTTCTTGCTCCTTGTCGGCAAGGTCCCCGGCGACGTGGATGCGTGCCCGGAGATCGTCGCCGGAGAGCCGACGGCGGAGGCGGATATGCCGGAGATCCTGGAAGAAGATATCCCGGGGGAGCTGGACGAAGGCGCTCTCGAAGCAGTGCAAGACGAGGGGGGCGCCGACGATTCCGGCCGCTGATAACGGCTTCCCGACCTGACGCGCCTCGGGACGAGCCGGCCTGCGCGTCGCCGTCTTCTCCT
>JAOTUP010000201.1 GCA_029863825.1 Acidobacteriota bacterium
AGGTCGGCGAAGTTCCGCAATCCGAAGGACACGGTGACGGCGTCGAAGACAGCACCGCGAAACGGCAGCGAGAGCGCGTCTCCGGCCAATCTCTGAGGGCGCGGTTCGAGGCGGCGAAACTTGTCGGCAGCGAGATCCAGCATCGGCAGACAGAAGTCGCTGGCGACGACAGTCTGCGCGGCGTGCTTCCGCAGGGCCACCGCCTGATCGCCGGTGCCGCAGCACAGATCCAGGACGACTCTCGCGTCGTCGTGCAGCGAGCGCGCAGCGCGGCGTCTCCACACCGTGTCGAGACAGCCGGATAACAAGCGGTTGAGAAGGTCATAGCGCGGCGCCACCGCAGCGAACATGCCGCGAATCGCCTCCGCGCTCTTGTCGAGGTCCTGGTTCTCCGCCATCTGAGCCCCGAGTCTAGCCGATGGCATTGGACCCGGAAGCTGCTCGAGAGGACGCCCTTTGGCCTTGACTTGACGTTCCTCTTGCTCCTATGATCGTAGGCCCTTTGCCCGGCAAGGGCCCGGGGTAATGCGTCAATTCGCTTCAAGACGGGATGGTCGATAGTTATGTTTCGCACATATAGCCCAAAGCTCGGCGAGGTGGAGCGTCAATGGTACGTCGTGGATGCGGCGGGCCAGACGCTGGGTCGTTTGTCGAGCAAGATCGCGCGGGTGCTCACCGGCAAGCACAAGCCACAGTACGCCCCGCACCAGGATACCGGCGACTTCGTGATTGTGGTCAACGCCGAGCAGGCGGTTCTGACCGGCAACAAGGAAGACGCGAAGGTCTATTACAGACACAGCACGTACCCGGGTGGTCTGAAGGCCGAGTCGGCGGGGCACTTGCGTCGGCGCCGACCGGTCAAGCTGGTCGAGAAGAGCGTCTGGGGAATGTTGCCGAAGAACCGGCTGGGTCGCCGGCAGCTCAAGAAGCTCAAGGTCTACGCCGGACCGGACCATCCGCACGAGGCACAGCAGCCGAAGACGCTCGAGTTGGGCGCCTGAAGGGGAGGAATCGATGAGTGAGGCTTTGCGCAACTACGGGACCGGTCGGCGAAAGTGTTCAACGGCCAGGGTGTTTCTTCGCCCCGGCTCGGGTGAAGTGACGGTCAATGGCCGTACGCTGGAAGACTTCTTCCACAATCCAACTCTGCGAATGATCGTCCGGCAGCCGTTCCTGGTGACCGAGACGAGCGAGAAGTTCGATATCGAGGCGACGGTGAGCGGCGGTGGCAACGCCGGCCAGGCCGGCGCCGTGCGGCACGGGATCGCTCGGGCTCTCCTGCAAGGAGATCCGGAGCTTCGGGAGCGGCTCAAGGCCGCCGGCTTTCTTACTCGCGATCCCCGCAAGAAGGAACGCAAGAAGTACGGCCAGAAGGGCGCTCGGGCTCGGTTCCAGTTCAGCAAGAGGTAACGGAGGTTCATGTTGGAACAGGTCAATATTCAGCAGCTGCTGGAAGCGGGTGTCCACTTCGGGCACCAGACCCGCCGCTGGAATCCGAAAATGAAGAGATTCATTTTCGGCAAGAGGAACGGCATCTACATCATCGATTTGCAGAAGACGCAGGCGCTCTTCAATCGCGCGGCGGATCATGTTCGATCGATGGGTCGCGCAGGGCAACACATCCTTTTCGTCGGTACAAAGCGACAGGCTCGCGACGTGATCGCCGAGGAAGCGGGACGATGCGGCCAGTACTTCATGACCCACCGGTGGCTGGGAGGCACGTTGACCAACTTCGTCACCATTCGGGCGTCGGTGGAGCGGCTCAAGGACACGGAAGCCAAACTGGATGACGAAAACAACCCGTTGATCAAGAAAGAGCGGCTGCGATTGGAAAGGGATCGGGAGAAGATGCATCGCAACCTGGAGGGTATTCGTAACATGGACGCCCTGCCGGACGCGTTGTTCGTCGTCGATCCGAAGAAGGAATACATCGCGGTCGCCGAGGCCAACAAGTTGGGCATACCGGTCATCGCGATCGTCGACACGAACTGTGATCCAGAGCTCATCGAGTTCCCGATTCCCGGCAACGACGATGCCATCAGAACGATTCGTCTGTTTGCCTCGAAGGTCGCCGATGCATATCTCGATGGCGCAGGCGAGCTGGCGATGGAGCTGGAGAAGTCGGCCGAGGAAGAGGCGGAGCCGATCGCAGTTGCAGCCGAAGGCGCCGGTGAGGCCGAAGCGGCCGCGGAGACCTCAGAGGACAAGAGCGCGGCTGGCGATGACTCGGCGGCCTCAGTGAACTGAGGCCGCCATCAACGAGCGCGTTGTGAACCCGGTTTGCAGCGCTGACCTTCTGACAGGGCCAGTCGAGTCCGGACACCAAATCTCGGCCTGGCCCTTTTCACTGTGTGGGCGATTTCGGAGACCGAGGAGAGGACAGAGCAGGATGGAAATTACCGCAAGGATGGTCAAGGAGCTGCGGGAGCGAACGGGCTCCGGCATGATGGACTGCAAGAAGGCCCTGGCGGAAGCCGGTGGAGACATCGACAAGGCGGTTGATGTTCTTCGGAAGAGCGGCATGGCGGCTGCGGCCAAGCGCGCCGGGCGGGCTGCTGCGGAGGGCGTCGTAGGCTCCTACATCCACGCGGGTGGCAAGATCGGCGTACTGGTGGAGGTCAACTGCGAAACGGATTTTGTCGCTCGGACGGACGACTTCCAGCAACTGGTCAAAGACATATCTATGCACATTGCGGCGGCGGACCCGCGCTACGTCGAGCGAGGAGAGGTGACCGAGGAGATGCTCGCCCATGAGCGAGAGATCTTCCACGAACAGGCCATCGCATCGGGGAAACCGGAGCAGGTTGTCGATCGCATCGTCAGCGGAAAGATGGAGAAGTTTTTCTCCGAAGCCGTGCTTCTGGAGCAGCCGTTCGTCAAAGATGCGGACAAGACGATCGGCGAGCTGGTCACTGAGGCCGCCGCCCGCATGGGGGAGAACATCAAGGTGCGGAGATTCAGCCGGTTTCTGCTCGGTGAGGGCGTCGAAAGGCGATCAGACGATTTCGCTGCCGAGGTTCGGCAGCAGATTGGTGGCTGAAGACCGACCATGAGCCATAACCCCCAGTTCAGCCGCATCCTTCTCAAGCTGTCGGGTGAGGCGCTGATGGGCGACAAGAGCTTCGGCATCGACGAGCGCATTGTCGTCGACGTGGCGCGGGAGGTGAAGAGGGTCTTCGATCTGGGCGTCGAGATCGCCATCGTCATCGGCGGCGGCAACATCATTCGGGGGGTCGCGGCCAGTCATCGCGGTCTCGACCGGGTGACCGGTGACTACATGGGAATGCTGGCGACGGTGATCAACGCGCTGGCGCTGCAGGACGGTCTCGAGAAGGCTGGGGTCACGACTCGCGTGCAAACGGCCATCGAGATCCGCGACGTCGCCGAGCCGTTCATCCGCAGACGGGCGATTCGGCATTTAGAGAAGGGCCGAGTGGTGATTTTCGCCGCCGGTACGGGGAATCCGTTTTTTACCACCGACAGTGCGGCCGCGCTGCGTGCCAACGAGATCGGCGCGACAGTGCTCTTGAAGGCGACGGCGGTGGATGGCGTCTACGATGCCGATCCGGAATCCGATCCGGCGGCTCGATTTCAGCCCCATCTGACATATCAGCAAGTGCTGGAGCAGAACCTCCGAGTGATGGATGCGGCCGCGATCAGCTTGTGCCGTGACAACGGCATTCCGATCGTCGTCTTCCGGTTGCGGGAGGACGACAACATTCGTCGTGTCGTGTGCGGCGAGCCCGTCGGCTCGTGGGTCGGTGACCAGGAGAGGGTCGCACCACTGGCACCACCAAGTGGTTGATACACTCTGCCTGTGCCCGGCGGGCGATCGCCGTGACCCGTGGATGATCAGCGCTTAGGAAAGGGGAGCCATGCAGCAAGTCTTCCTCGACGTCGAGCTAAAGATGAGGCAGACAGTGGAGCACTTTCACGAGGATCTGAAGCACCTCAGGACAGGTAGGGCGTCACTGATGATCCTCGACGGTGTGACCGCCGACTACTACGGTTCACCGACACCGCTCAACCAGCTTGCCAATTTCTCGGTTCCCGACGCGACAATGATCGTGGCACAGCCATACGACCCGTCGACGATCGCTGCGATCGAGAAGGCGATCCTGCAGGCGGATCTAGGGCTCAATCCGTCAAACGACGGCAAAGTGATCAGGATTCCCGTTCCGACGCTGACAGAGGACCGGCGCAAGGAGATCGCGAAAAAGGCGCACGACATCGCCGAAGCTTCCCGAAACTCCATTCGTATCGTTCGCCGCGAGGGCAATGAGACGCTGAAGAGGATGGAGAAGGACAAGGAGATCGGGCAGGACGACGAGCACCGGGGTCTGGACGAGATCCAGAAGCTCCACGATCACTATGTCGGCGAGATCAACACTGCGCTCGAGAACAAGGAAAGAGACATCCTGACCGGATAGGAGACATAAGCTCCTCGTAGCGGAGACCTCTCCGACGAGCGGAGTGGTCGCTGGCCTTCACTGCCACGCCGATGCTGATCTACGGCTTTCATCCGGTGCGTGAGACGCTTCGTCATCGCCGCCGTGGTGTGACGCGTGTACTCATTGCCGCCTCGCCGGGTCGTCGTCGAGACGAGATCGCGGCGCTGTGCCGCGAATCGTCGATTCCGATTTCTGCCGTGACATCAGCGGATCTCTCGCGCCAAGTCAGTGGCGTACACAACGGGTTTGCGGCCGAGGTTGAAGTTCCAGGCGCGAGCGACTCGTCCGGCGATCCGGACCTGGTTGTTCTTCTCGAAGACGTGCAGGATCCGAGAAACCTGGGAGCTCTGCTTCGGGTGTGCGAGGCTGCCGGCGTCGGGCGCGTTCTCATTCGGGACCGCGGGAGCGCGCCGCTGTCGCCGACCGTGAAGAAGACCTCTGCCGGAGCTGCCGAGTGGTTACGGGTGGAACGGGTTCCCAGCGCGGCGAACGCGATTCAAGCGCTGAAGAAGGACGGTTTCTGGGTCTACGGCGCCGACGCCGGAGGCGAGGCCCCGTG
>JAOTUP010000203.1 GCA_029863825.1 Acidobacteriota bacterium
CCCGACGACCGAAGAGGTCCACGAGGCCTCATCCGTCGCGTCGGTCCGCTCGCTGCGCTCGGTGCGCAAGACAAAACTGGCAGGGCTGGCGGTGATGCGCCACCGCTCGCCAGCTGAGAGCTCACGGTCGACGGACCTGATCAAACCCTTCGGTTCGAGGTCGTCCAGGCTCTCGGGGTATCTACCGAAAAGGAGAAAGAACGTGTGCGCTCCGCGCTCGATCTTGAGCCTCTGCACGGTGCGCTGACCGCCGCGAAGACCTTCTCTCAGGGCCCCTTGCCACGGGAAAGGGAGAAGTATCCGCGACGGTCCCAGAATAAGCACCGTCAGAGCCGCCACCAGAACCGCCAGGCCGAAGACACGGTTGAGCCATCGCACCACGCCTTCGGGCACTCGCGATGCCACGTCGGGCTCGATTGCGACCGGCGGTTCGGGGGTATCGAGATGCTCTCTCCCTGGCTCCGGAAGCGGCAATTCGATCTCGTCGACCGGCGACGGATCCGCCGAGGACTTCAGGTCGACGTAGGACAGCGCCGCTGCGGAGGTCTCGGCGGGGATCGGCGACTCCCCTGCGGTCTGCCGCTCGCCAATCTTGTCGATGACACCGGCCTCTCCCCATTCATGCGCCAGATCCTGAACCTCGTACGGCGCCAGCCCAGCTGCCTCGGCAACCTCGGCGAGAGTCTTCTTGCCGTCCAGCAATCCCAGGGCGCGGTGCGAGATGTCTTCTCCTCCGATGCCGTCGGTGATCTCATCCTCTGATTCCGCGAAGGCGCCCGGACCGCGAACATAGATCTCATACAGCTCCGGGATTCGACCGCTCAGCGGTCCGGCTGTCCCGAGCTCGCGGGTACTGCGTATCAACAACTCCCCGACTCCGATCGGCTGGAATCCCTCCTCGAAGGCGACTTCGTCTCCCTGGTAGAAACGATACTCGCCCTCGCGCCAGGACAGCGCTTCGACACACAGCCGATACGTGTGCAGTCGCAAGTTCTCCAGTAGCTGCTGCCGGCTGAGGACTGACCGCTCGACAAGCAGATCCACGACTCGACCTCCACCTGCTTCGTGCTCGGCGGCCAGCAACGCAAACTCGTGCGGGTCTACCAGACGCTGTTTCGCCAGGACCTCCCCAAGCCCCGCCTCGAGCGACTGATTCAGCGCGTCGGCACCGACAATTCCCCCTGCCAGAAAAGAGAACGCGATGATCTCGTCGCGACCCTGGAGCGTCAGAATGCCGGTCTTCCCCCCACGACCGATCATCCGCAGCGCCTTGCGCAGCCGACGATCGCGAAGCTCTCCCTCCACTGCCTATCCCCTTCCCGCGGTCCGCAGATCAGCACGGAGGAATCGAGTCAAGAGATACGCTGCCAGAACGACGGCCGAGAGCAGCCACGCCGAGCCGAGCCCCGGGGAGTAGCCGAGTGGAACAGAAAAACCGTACCTTCCAACGAATGGGAGGCAGCAGAGCCCCAAGACGGTAACCAAAGCCACCCAGGTTTTCAACAGTGACCCCTCTTCCGCTTCCGGCAAACCCGGGAGAAGTGTCCGCCGCAAACGTTCCAGCATGCCATCGAACCAGGGTTCTGAGTGCCTCGAGACCCTGCGTCGAGTCTTGCGAGCCAGGAAATACACGCCTATCGCCGGACCGACCAGCACGAGGGCCAACGGTACCGACAGCGTCCGCCGCCACAGACTTGCCAGCGAAGGGTCGACGTCGCCCTGCCGCCATGCACCACCGATCTCCTTCAGGATCTCATCCTCTCGCGCCACTCCACCCGAAACCGTCACGACGCGGCTCGCTTCGACCGAAGAGAGCCATTCTCCGACTCGCCGACTATCCAGACTGCTGGCGCGCTGCAACATCGCCTCCGATTCGGCAAAACGATACTGCTCCGACAGCGCCCGGCTGAGATTGAAGTAGACCTCCGCCGGAACCTCGGGTGCTGCAGACGCCTGCTGCAGATACAGGGTCGCATTGGCCAGATCACCCTCGTAAAAGTACACCGCGCCCAAGTCCGCCAAACTGGCTTGATTGCTGCCGTCCCTCGCCAGCACTTCTCGGTACAGGGTCCGTGCCATCTCCCATTGGCGGAGGCGAAGATGCAAGTCGGCCTGCAGATGCTTGACGGCATCACTCTCGGGCAGCAAGTCGACAATGACGCCGAGGTCTGAAAACAGAGAGCCCGTCAGTCGCCCAGCCACTACGTTCTCAACCACTCGTACAGGCCTCGATAGCCCCAGGTCAAGCCGCTGGACATGTTCACTAACTCCGATCGGCAGCCCCCCCAAGAAGAGCCACAGGATGACCATCACGACACGTTCGGCGCGCGTGCCATACCCCCAGAGCAAGACCGACCAGTAGATCGCCAGCCACAACAGCCCGGCTGGAAGGAGGATCGGCCACATCATCAGAATCGCCGTCAATATGCAGGCCGCCAAGGGCGGCAGAGAATGGCCCATGAAAACCGTCAGATCTTGAACCAGGAGGGAGCCCCGCACGGCCATGAGGAGACCGACGAAAGAAAGGGCCGCCAGACTGAGCACCACGAGAATCCAATGGAGCAGATTCGCCAGGACAACCCGCGCGGCGACCGGGGACCGAATCATCCTGATGATGCTCTTCCCCCACCATCCGAAGGCAGCGAAGATTCTACCGTCACGCCAGGCAACGCTCATGGCCGCGAATGCGACCTCTGGCTCGCCCGGTTGGAGCAACTCCGCAGCCCGCAACGCCGCCTCGGCCTTCTCGAAGTCATTCGCGCGCGCGAACTCCACCGCCTGAACGGCAGCAGCGTTCGCCAGCTCCGGCAGACCGGTCATCCCCAGAGCCCGCGTCGCGTCGAGGAGGCTCTCGATTTCCAGGTCGGCATCTTCGAGCTCACCTTGCTGCATTGCGGTCAGCAGGTCGATCCAGGAATCCTGAATCCCGGCGAGTTCCGCTCGCGTGCGCGGTTCGAGGGGGAAAGACTCGGCAACCGTCTGCGCTGATGCCCACCGCCCGGCGAGGAGCAGAAGCGCACAGGAGACGGAGAAGGCGATCGTCGACGGTGCACCCGACCGCCCTCTTCGTCCCTCGTCTCGAGCCTTACTTGCGCTTCTGAACATAGCGCATGCGAAGACCGTACAGTAGGTCGTCAAGTACGGCGGCCTCGTCCTTGGACACGCTGTTCTTCGTTTTCTCCTGCAGCACTCCGAGCAAGTCGATATGGAAGCGGGCCAGCTCGAGGTTCTCCGCCGAGTCTCCCTCGGGGAGCTCAACGTCACCGAGGAACAGAGCGATCGGCTCGGCCAAGAACGAGACGAGGTCAGCGAATCCGGGAGACGGCAAGTCGCCGGGCGATGCTCGTGGTGCCGACGCCATCCGCGGTGCCGACTCCTCCCGCTCCGCGCCTTGCAATGGGGGGGAATGCTCATCCGCGTGTTGCTCGAAGCTCTCCGGAGACCTGAGCTCACCATCGGGCGTGAACATCCGTCGGTCAGTGACCCTGATCTCTCTAACGCTGCCTTTGTCTCTGTCGTCCTCCGCTGGCTTCATCTTCCTCGACTCCTCATAGCAGTCGTATGGTAGCAAACCATCACGAGGTAAGATCTCCATCCGCGTTCGGCTGTGTGCAGAAGGAATCTCCCGTCGATGTCAGATCGTTTGCAGGCGCTGGAGCAACTCGTTGCCACCCTCCGTGGCCCGAATGGCTGCCCGTGGGACCAGCAGCAGACTCTGGAGGATACGCGCGCATACCTCCTCGAGGAGGCCCACGAAGCGGCTTCGGCCATCGACACCGGCAATCTCGAGGCCCTCGCCGAGGAGCTCGGAGACGTCCTCTTCCAGATCGTATTCGTAGCCACTCTGGCCGCAGAGGCAGGCGCATCGGACCTTACCGAGATCATCGCCCGAGTCCATCGCAAAATGATCGACCGGCACCCACACGTGTTTGGAGATCATCGACTGCCCGACAGTGCCGCAGTTCGCTCCGCCTGGGAAAAACGCAAGCTGGAGAGAAGAAAGGGGCCAGCTCTGGCCGACCTGCCACCCTCTCTCCCATCGCTTCTCACCGCCTACCGCATGAGCCAGAAAGTGGCAGCCCTCGGGTTCGACTGGCCCGACGCGACTTCGATCATCGACAAGCTCTACGAGGAACTCGGGGAGCTGCGAGTCGAGATCGGCGACAGCGCGGCAGATTTCAACCTTGAGGCTGTTCGTGAAGAAGTCGGTGACCTCCTCTTCGCTGCTGCCAACCTCGCACGGCGACTGGGAATCGACCCGGATGCAGCTCTCGGCTCGGCGAACCGGAAGTTCAGGCGCCGCTTCGAATCAATGGAAGAGAAACTGGCCGCACGCGATCAGACGATCGGTGACGTGTCGACTGAAGAGCTCGACCGTGCGTGGGATGAAGTCAAATCCGAGGAAGAGCGTACCCCAGAGTGAGTTCACTCGACCTTCTCACGCAGCGTCTCGCTCTGCCACGTCTTGTAGCAATAGATCCAAGGCCCGCTGGAGCGGCACGTCAACGGACGATCCGCCTCCCCCACCCAATGACTGTCGCGTCGCCTGAACCACCACACCCGGCTCCAACCCACGGTCTATCGCCACTCCATCGGGACCGGTGAAGAAGGCGTCACTATAGAAGAGCGTCGCGCCGCTCGAAAGGGCACGAGATGCGAGCCGCCCGGCGTGACCAAAGGTCCGACTGCCGACTAGCTCGGCATCGGCGCTCTGTCGCAGGATCGCTGCCAGGATCTCGCTCGGCCCTTGAGAACCGGCGTCGGTCAATACGGCCAACCGACCGCTCCACTTCGGCGTCGTGGCGGACGAGAAGGTGGAAAGCGTTTCGCCGCGGGATCGGAGCTCCCCCAAGTCGCCGACGGCGAACAGAGCAGCCAGGTCGTAGGCCACGGAGCCCTCACCCCCGGCAATACCCCGAAGGTCGACAACGAGCCTCGCAGATGCGGCAGTTTCCGGCAGCTTGAGCAGTTCCTCTACCGCCTCGAGCGCCTGTTTTTCGACCCTCGTC
>JAOTUP010000202.1 GCA_029863825.1 Acidobacteriota bacterium
CGAATACGATCTTGCGACTGACAGGCGACACGAAGAGCTGATCGACCAAGACCACGATGGCCGCGGGCTCGCGAGGCGACTGGACGTCACCACTCGAGGTCGTGTCCGCATCGCCCGCCGCGACACCACCGGCGGCGTCCATTCGGTGTCCTCCGACAACACGCGAAAAGTGGGTAATCTCGACCGGCTCACCATCGTCGAGAATCTCGAAGTCCTCCCGCGTAAGATCGGTCACCGAATCGCCGTCGCGCGTGACGAAGACTTCGACATTCGTCAGGCTCACGTCGACGGTGTCGATGAAGATGCCGTGCCGGCGCGACTCTTCACTCTCCTGGGCACGGATACCCGAGCTCGCCAGTGCGAGTGTCAGGATCGAAAGCATGATCGGCGCCGAATACCGGCACACTCGTTTCTTCTTCATCGAGTCCACCGCCCGGGTACCCCTTCGCCTTCCCAGCGTCACAGATCGCATTCTCACTCCTCTGGAAACGTGGGCGGCTACAAGGTGCGGGTAACCTTCCGCAACCGGCGCGGGCTTTCCGTGTCGTAGCCCATCGCTTGGGTCAGGTGATAGCAGAAGAGCTGCGCCGGCACGATCGAGACCAGCGGGCTCAGCCACTCGGGCAGATCGGACGGCAATCGGATCGGCGTCTTCGCCAGCGCGAGCGCCCGATCGTCGTTGGAAAGCACCAGCAGTTCGGCCCGATGCTCCGTGGCGAGCGTCTCGAGCAGTCTCATTCCGTCCTCGAAGACCGCGCCCGCCGGGAGAACCGCCAGCACCGGAAAGCCGTCAGAAACAATCGCCACCGGACCGTGCCTGAAGTCCGCCGAGGAGTACGGCTCGGCGACCACGTAGGTCATCTCCTTGAGTTTGAGCGACCATTCGTAGGCGGTGGCGTAGTTGAAGCCGCGGCCCAGGACCACGCACTGGCTCATGTAGCGATACCGCTGGGCCGCGACTCGGATCGCGTCATCCAGGTCGAGCGCCTCTTTGACCAAGTCGGGCACGCGGTCGAGCGCCGCAAATAGATCCGGGGCATCGGCGGCGGCGGCCCCCAAAAGTGCAATCGCCGCCAGCTGCGTGGTGTAGGTCTTGGTCGCGGCGACCGCTCGCTCCTCACCGGCCCCGGTCTCGAGCAGAAGCTCCGCCTCTGCCGCCAGCGGTGAGGACGGCTCGTTGGTGATTGCCAAGGTCAAATTGCCCTGCCGCCGCCCTTCCTTCACCACACTCACGATGTCCGGCGACTCACCTGACTGCGAGATGCCGACCACCAGCGAGCCCTCGAGTCGCGGCGGCGTGCGGTACATCGTAAAGAGCGACGGTGTCGCCAGCCCGACCGGCAGGCGGTTGAGAAAGCCCCACAGGTACTTGCCGTAGAGAGCGGCGTTGTCGGAACTGCCCCGCGCGGCGATGAAGACAGACTTGACCTGACGCTTCTTGACCGTCGACGCGATCTCGACCGCGGCCTCTCCCTGCGTCTTGAGCAGGCGCTCGAGGACAGCTGGCTGCTCGAAGATTTCATTCCTGAGACTCACGACGTCCTCCGCCCGGTCGTAGACATGAAGGAGTACGACTCCATTCTGCGTGTTCCCGGTCGTCGGGACCACGCTGAATCAGTACTCGTCAGTCGCAGTGTACCCCCATCAACGGTGTGATTGGCACGGCTTCCGGGGCCTGCTATCGTGACTCTTTTGCTACCTCCACGGGAGGCCTCACGCCAATAGAGCTGCACCAGGGAGCACGACTTCATGGCTAATGATGCAATTGTCGGCATCGATCTCGGCGGCACCAACGTCAGGGTCGGCAAAGTCCGCGGGCGAGCGATCGATGCGCACCACGCCCAGCCAATCTCCGGCAACGCGGCGGAGGACGAGGTGCTCCAGGAAATCTTCGATTCCGTCGACAGGGTCTTCGACAAGGATGTCGTCGGGATCGGCTGCGGCGTACCGAGCGTGGTGAACGTCGAGCGAGGCATCGTCTACACCGTAGAGAACATTCCGTCCTGGCGAGAGGTCCCGCTCAAGGACAAGCTCCAGGATCGGTACGGCGTGAATGCTTTCATCAACAACGACGCCAATGCCTTCGCCGTCGGCGAGATGCACTTCGGCAAGGGTCGCGGCTATCGCGACATCGTCGGTCTTGCCATTGGCACCGGCCTGGGTGCCGGACTGGTGCTCGATGGACGACTCTACAGCGGCAGCAATTGCGGCGCGGGAGAGGTGGGCGAGATCCCTTATCGCGATCACAAGATCGAGTACTACTGCTCGGGGGAGTTCTTTCAGCGGGAGGCAGGAGCGGCGGGCAACGTCGTCTTCGAGCGAGCACAACAGGGAGAAGATGACGCGCTCCAGCTCTTCGAGGCTTTTGGCTTCGAGGTTGGTCACGCGGTCATGACCGTTCTCTACGCCTACGATCCCGAGATCATCATCTTCGGCGGCTCGATCAGCAAGGCCTATCCGCTCTTCAAAGCGGGAATGCGGAAGCGGCTCGAGAGCTATGCCTACCAGCACGCCCTCGAGCGATTGACCATCGCCGTTAGCGAGACCGACAACATCGCCGTTCTGGGCGCGGCAGCCCTGTATCTGGACGCGACAGGCAGGAGCAGCTCGGCAGGTGTCTGATCTCGTGATTCACCGGAACGCTGAATACAAACACGTCGGCTGCTCGTCAGCTTCGGAAAACCGACAGAGAAACAAGGAGGTCGCACCATGAACACTCGCCGTCAACCGACGCGTCGTCGGATATCCCCAGCCTGGATCCTCGCCACCAGTATCGTCGGCCTTGCAGCACTACCGAGCTCTGCCGTCAGTGAACCGCCGCTGACGCCTCAACTGGCGATCCGCGCCGACGACGTCGGCATGAGCCACACGGTCAACAGCGCGATCGAGAAACTCCTGGCTACCGGCGTCCCCTTCTCCGCCTCGGTCATGGTCGCCTGCCCCTGGTATCTCGAGGCGCTCGAGATGCTGCGCGACCAGCCACAGGTCAGCGTCGGAATTCACCTGGTCCTCAACTCCGAATGGGAACACTACAAATGGAGCCCGGTGCTCGGTGGGTCGGCGGTCCCGACACTGGTCGACGAGAACGGTCATTTCTACGCCACCGAAGCCGCGTTTGCCGCCGCCGATGTCGACCTCGACGAGGTGCGCCGCGAGCTCCGAGCCCAGATCGAGCGCGCCAGGCGGACCGGCGTCAGAATCGATTACCTCGACTATCACATGCTCACCGCGGTCTCGACGCCGGAGCTGCGCGCCATCGTGGAAGATCTGGCACGCGAGAATGGTTTCGGCCTCTCCCGCTACTTCGGCGAGCGCTCGGCCTCGCTGTGGGACGTGGCGCCGGAGAAAAAGCTTTCCACCCTGCAAGCGATCCTGGGTGAGGTTCGGCCGGACCGACCCAATCTCCTGGTGCTCCATCTGGGCCTCGAGACTCCCGAGATGACGGCGCTGGTGGATCTCAACAACTCAGCCGATCCCTTCCGGGTGGCCAAACATCGTCAGGCAGAGCTCGACGCGATCACCTCTCCTGCGTTCCGGAGAGCCATTGGAATCCACGGCATAGCGCTCGTCACCTATCGCGATCTCATCGAGCAGCAAGGCCTCGACTCGATGGTCGCACCGCAGTCGACCGGCTACTCGATGGAGACTGCTGAGGAGTAGCTGCCTGCTGTCCTGTCGAGCGAACCAGAAACGCGATGCTAGCGTCGCAAGCCTCCCGGCTCCGCGTCCACGAGGCCGTCGAGTGTGAGGGCTAGGTGGGAAGGTCCACCTGAGAGGATCAGCTGGCGAGGATCTCGTCGATCGCCTGCAGCTCGGCGGCGGTGAAAGAGAGGTTGTTCAGGGCTTGGACGCTGTCCTCGACCTGCTCGACCCGGCTTGCACCGACGAGAACCGAGGTGATCGACTCATCTCGCAACACCCAGGCGAGAGCCATCTGCGCGAGCGACTGGCCGCGCGTCTGCGCGAGCTCGTTGAGCCCCCGAATCTGTCCGAGCCTCGCCGCTGTGATCTCGTTACGCTGAAGGTAACCGTGAGCTTTCGCTGCCCGGGAGTCGTCCGGAACGCCATCGAGATAGCGATCGGTGAGCATGCCCTGGGCCAGAGGAGAAAAGACGATGCAGCCGACGCTTTCCTCGACGAGCACCTCGAGCAGACCTTCTTCGACCGTGCGATCGAACATGCTGTATCTGGGTTGGTGAATGAGACACGGCGTGCCGAGCTCTCGGAGCAACGACGCCGCGCGCCGCGTCTCGTCAGGAGAATATGCAGAGATGCCCGCATAGAGCGCCTTGCCCTGCCGAACGATAGTGTTGAGAGCGCCCATCGTCTCTTCGAGAGGCGTCTCGGGGTCGGGTCGGTGATGGTAAAAGATATCGACGTAGTCGAGACCGAGTCGCGCCAGGCTCTGGTCGAGGCTGGCGATCAAGTACTTCCTGGAGCCGAAGTCGCCGTAGGGACCGGGCCACATGTCCCACCCTGCCTTTGACGAGATGACCAGCTCGTCGCGATACGGCGCCAGGTCTTTTCGCAGGATACGACCGAAGGTCTCTTCCGCCGATCCGTAGGGTGGCCCGTAGTTGTTGGCCAGATCGAAGTGGGTGATTCCCAGATCGAAGGCTCGGCGCACCATGGCCCGGCCGTTCTCGAAGACGTCGACGCCTCCGAAGTTATGCCACAGGCCGAGCGAGACCGCGGGGAGCTTCAACCCGCTTCGGCCGCAGCGGTTATAAGGCATTGCCTCGTAGCGATCTTCGGACGGCACATAGACCATGACTCGCTCCTCAGAACTCGATAGCTACGGAATCTCCTGCGCCGAGAGGACAGCAACTCAACAAAGATTCGATGTGAGGCTCTCTTCCCAACGCCGGAGAACATCTCGAACTGCGACTAGGATATCCTGAACGAAAGTCGCCGAGCCGTCGCCGTTGTCGGCGGTGGGTGTCTGCAAAGTACGAGAGGGTCCACGCATCGCCAACAGTTACCGGATCACGGTTCGGCCGTCCCGCGCC
>JAOTUP010000354.1 GCA_029863825.1 Acidobacteriota bacterium
ACTCGTGCACCGAGCTGGCACCGCTCCCGACGAGCAGCATGATGATGGCTCCGAGGAGCCAGACGTCGAAGAGCCGCTCGCGCGTGTGGTGCCGCGACAGCAGCAGGCCGACGAGAAAGAGCAGGAATCCGAACCAGGTGAGAACTCGGTCGGCGAAGAAATCGAGAAAGAGGCGGTTGTAGAAGCCTGGCTGCAGGAGAAGCTCCCAATGGCCCAGCTTGCCGCTCGAGCCGGTGAATACTCCAAATGTGGCGCCGTAGGTGGCGCCCAGCCAGTGCGCGTGCCAGTACCAGGCGGCAACCGGGATGGTGATGACGGCAGCAAAGAGCCAGAGTTGCCATCGCGCGAAAAGCGCAGGACCGTACTGTCTCCATGCCAACCAGAGGAGCGGCAGACCGAGATAGAGGGACGTGGGCTTGAGCAGGCAGGCGAGAGCAATGCAAACTGCCGAGGTCAGAAGCAGAGTGAGCGACGACCGCTCCACCCAGCGGGAGAACTGATAGACCCCGGCAATCGAGAATGCGAGCATCCAGGATTCGGGCATGGTCGCTCGGCCGAAGTAGATGCTGAGCGGCAGAATGGCCCACAGACCGGCCGCCCAGAGAGCTTCGTCATCGCCGAGGATCCGCTTGACGAGCAGAAAGACGAAGAGGACCGACACCACCGACGCCACGGCCGAGAGCATTCGAGCCAGCGCGATGTGCTCGCCGAGCGCACCATAGGCCAGCGATACGACCCAGGGGTATAGCGGGAACTCCATCTCCACGTAGCCCGGTATGGCCCAGTCGATCTGCGGGCGAAAGAGTCTGTAGCCCTGCTCGTGGAAGTTGCGAGCTACGGCGGCGGTGTCGGCCTGACGCCACCCGTGATGACCTACGGGCTGTGCGTCGATGTGAACGAATCGAAGGACGGCTGCCAGCAGAACGATGCCCCAGATCCACCTCTTGTGGACGCGTCTCATTGGCCGCTTCTTCTTTCCGCAGGCGCTCTCTTCTGGCACTGCCTCCATGTCCGACAGCCTTGCAACGAAGACGAGAAGGGCACGAATGCCGATTCTTCAGTTGACGCCCAGGACGAGCAGAGGTTCTTTACCAGGTTCGGTGCCGGCCTTGAGCGCGAAGAGGTAGGAAAGAAGGTTGAACGTCGACTTGGAGTGCAGATCCGAGTCGTCGATGAAGTACCAATGGTCGCGGTAGAAGACGCTGACCGCTGCGGCCCGGGGACGCTCCGGCGACGAGTGGACGGTCAGCAGCTTGCCGGCGATGAGATCCCACTCGAAGTCGCGCCCATCCGGATCCAAGGTGCGAGTCACCAGCCCGGCGTCGACATGCTCGAGCGGCGCCTTGACGCCCTGACTGAGATAGAAGAGAACACCCAGAAGTGAGCGGCCGACGATGGCGATCTCGTCCATCTCATGGGCGCCGCGGGCGCCCGAGGCGCGGAAGATCTCTCGGTCGAGCGGCGCTCCAATGATCTCTCGGAGTTCGTCACCTTCCTCCTTATGCGAGCCGTCTTCGGCGCGTGAGAGGACGATCTGGAGTGTTCCGCCCTTCGCTTCGTCCCCTTCCTCATCCTCCTTCTCGTTCCCCTCGTCGATATCGACCCGCACCAGCCCAGCGACCTGCAGCTTTCGCATGAGCTCGGCCACCCTCTGGAAGCTTTCGTAGCGCGGTACATAGCTCGGTGTCGGCCCGGCGGCCGCGCTCGCGTTCTCGACGCCGTTGATCTGCTCGACGCAGCACAGCAGCAGCCGCTCGACGCTCCATCCGGAGCGTGAGAGAAGAACGAGTGTCGACGTGGAGATGGGGGACAGCAGACTCCTGACGAAGGCCTCACCGTGGAGTGGCGTGTAGGTCACGCTCGGCGCCTCGCTGTAGGAGACGCCACCGGAGACGCCGAGCTGCACATCCTCGGCGCTGCTCAGGTTGGTTCCGGCCGAAGCGCCCGCGCTACCGCCGAACGAATACCTCGTAACGATCGAGCCGACCTCGAGGAAGACCGGCGTGTCCCGATAACGCAGTCGCACCAGGTTGAGCAGGAGCTGCTCGTCCCACGAGCGCGCCAGCGCCTGGTTGTAGTCGAAGCCCGCCTGGGGCATCGCTCGGGGCCCCAGACTGGTAACGCAGCCGAGCGAGGCAAGGGCGAGGAGAGCCAGTCCCACACGACTCAGAAAACCGCTGATCGGTGCCGGGCCTGCAAGATGCAAGTTGAAAAGAAGACGGCTTTCGAGATTGTCCGGTTCGAGTTGCATCTTGCAAGCCTGCCGCCCTAGTCTATCGTTCGTTGCTCTAGGGTGGTAACAGGCCCGGATTGATCTCGACGGTCAGCGAGGCGCCGGCGTCGACCGAGTGGTTGTCGACGAACCGTACTGACTCGCCGGCGCGAAGTGTCACGTCGGCACCCCCGCGAGGTGACAGTTCGGACCCACGGTGATGGTCTGCCAGGCAGTGTAGACCTCCGTCGTGTCGATGACCTGGTCGGCCCTGGCATCGACGAGTTTGTGACAATCTGAGACACTTATACTGGAGTTCATCTCCCAATCGGCGAAGAATCTCAAAGCAGGACGGTGTCGCGATGAAACGAATCCTCTTTTCTTTGTTCGCCTACGTCGTGTTGGCCGGGGCCAGCTGTCCGGGACCGGATCCGGCCGACTGCTCGGCGCAGCAGACCCTCATGGCCGAACGCGAGCAGCGGCGTTCGGCGCGGTACTACAAAGTCAAGCATGTCAAATACCATAGCGACCAGCATGCCGCAGCAACCCCACCGGAGGCCGAGGATCGCTACATCGTGACGTTGAGAACCGACTGGTCGAGCGCGGTAGGCCTGCAATCGACAGAGGCTGCGGCAGTCGAGATGTCGAGCCTGGCACAGTCGTTCGGAGCGCGGAACATCACGGCCTATTCGCGTCTGGGTCAGTTCGTGGCCACGCTTTCCGACCAGGAGCGTCGTGCGGTGCGTCGCGACTCCCGAGTTCTCTTTGTCGAACAGGACGGGTACAAGCAAATCTCGCCGCTCGAGGGGTCGGACGCCGCGACCTGGGGTCTCGATCGGATCGATCAACGCGAGCTGCCGCTGGACGGCGACTATGATGCCGGAGGCACCGGTGCGGGAGTCCACGCGTATGTCATCGATACGGGCGTCGACGCCGATCATCCCGAGTTCGAAGACCGGCTTGACGAGGGTTACAGCGCGGTCGGCGACACCATCGACGACGATCACGGGCACGGTACTCACGTAGCAGGGACGATCGGCGGACGTACCTACGGAGTGGCCACCGAGACAATCATTCATCCGGTTCGTGTCCTGCGCGGCGGTTCCGGAACGGATTCCGACGTCAT
>JAOTUP010000204.1 GCA_029863825.1 Acidobacteriota bacterium
GGCTGCGCCCAGGAGCGTCGGATAGATCGTGTCGGGTCCCTGCAGACCGCCGGGAGAGGACTTGGTGGGTTTTCCAGCCGCCAAAACACCCGCATTCTCAAACACCCGGCGGATCGTCGAGTCCGCGAGCAGAGCGTCTCTTTGCGCAGGATTGAGGTCGGCTGCCACGGCGCGAATGATGGGCAATCGGTGGGTGACTTTACCGCCGGCTTCCTCGACGGCGCTGGCCGCTGCGTCCACATTCCGGCCCATGACGATGAAACTGGCCGCGAATGCGGGAGCGGCGAGAGTGGCGCTGAGGGCGAAGACCGCTGCAGTCGCCACAGCCCAGCGGAGAGTCGAACCCGTCGTGGCGGTGCCGTAAGAAGGTCGTGTTGTCATCAACTGTTCTCCAAGTGGCTGTGGGTGTGGGTCCACCGCTTTTTTCTCGACTTCCAGGTCGCACTCGACTTCCAGGTCGCACAGGCTTATTCCGCAGGACGCGTGCCAACGAGCTGAGAGCATCTCCCGGATGACGGCAAAAGCGTTCATCTCTCGCGCAAAGGGCCAATATCTATCTGGCATTTCCGAGAGTCGAAGGGATGGGAATGAGAGCGACCAGAGGGTCTCGGCAGCGTGGCCTCTGGAGGCAATCTCGCCGTTTTTTCTTTCTACCAGGTAGGAGAGACAGAGAAAGGTGGATGAGGAATCCCAGGAACGGCTCCAGGCATCCGCAGAACTCTCTGCCCGAGACCCCGGAGACCACACTCCAGGCGCCCGAAAAGGATAGAAACTCGTTTGTTCAAGGCACCTTATGGATGATTGTGCTACACTCCGCGGATCATGCCTCCACGAGCGATTGCCTCCGGCACCGTTTCCTTCGGCCTGGTCGCCATTCCCGTGAAGCTGTTCGCCACCGGCGAGAGTGCGAGCAAGGTGAGCTTCTCGATGGTCCACAAGAGTTGTGGCACCAAGGTCAAGTACCGCTACTACTGTCCCACCGACGACGCGTTCATCGAGCGCGACGAGATCGGCAAGGGGTACGAGTTTGCCAAGGGGCAGTATGTGCTCTTCTCCGCCGAGGAGCTCAAAGCGATCGATCCGGAGCCGACCAACGCCATCGAAATCACCGAGTTCGTGCCTCTCGAGCAGGTGGACCCGATCTATTTCGAGAAAGCGTACTATCTCGGGCCAGAAAAGGGCGGCGCGAAGCCCTACCGGCTTCTCGCCAAGGCCCTGCTCGAGACCGGCCGTGCCGCCCTCGGTTCGTACGCTGCGCGGGGCAAGAACTACTTGGTTCTGTTACGACCCTACGAGGGCGGGATCATCATGCAGCAGCTGCGCTACGCCGTCGATCTGAGGCCGTTTGCGGAGGTGCCGATCGATGACGCCGATGTCAAGAAGGAAGAGTTGAAGCTGGCCAAGCAGATCGTCGAGCAGAGCGCTGCGGACAGTTTTCAACCGGAGCAATACGAGGATACGTCGCGGCAAGAAGTGTGGGCGTTGATCGAGAAGAAGATAGGCGGGGAAGAGATTGTCGCGGCTCCGCAAGAGACGCCGAAGGCTCAGATCATCGATCTGATGGAGGCGCTGAAGGCGAGCCTCGGCGATTCGGAAGGCGAGTCCGGCACGCGGAAGCCGGCTCAGCGCTCGAAGCGCAAACCGGCGGCGAAGAAGAAGGCGGCGGCCCGCAAGCGCGCGACGAAGAAGTCTTAGGTCGGAGTGCCGATGCCTGCGCGGTGCCCGGCGCAATGGTCAGTCGCGGCTGCGCGGTGACCGTGGCCTGACGCGTCAACACCATGGCAACTCTCTCGCGGTTTGGCTACACCTCCGGCGAAGTGGCTCGTCTGCTGGGTCTGTCGGCGCGTCAGATTCGCTCCTACGTCCATGCCGGGTTTATCAGCCCGCGCCGCGGCCCACGTCGGGAGTTCTGTTTCAGCTTTCAGGATCTTGTCGTGCTCAGGGCGGCGCGCGACCTCGTGGCGCAGCGCGTTCCGTCGCGGCGAGTGAGGCGAGTGCTCCGGGAGCTTCGCGATCAGCTTCCTCGCGGCCGATCACTGGCCGCCATGCGCGTGTCGGGGGAGGGCGGGCAGATCGTAGTGCGCTCGGAAGGCGAGGCGTGGAACCCGGAGTCGGGGCAGCTTCTACTCGATTTCGAGGTGGCCGAGTTGGCCGAGCAGGCCGCGCCCCTGGCCACGCGTCTGGTGGAGCGGGCCGGCGATCCGGCGGATCTCAGCGCTGAGGATTGGTACGAGCTGGGGTTCGAGCTCGAGGCGTCGGCTCCGGAGGAGGCCCGGGATGCATACTCGCGCGGCTTGGACCTGGATCCGCAGCATGCCGATGCGCACCTGAATCTCGGTCGTCTGATTCATGAAAAAGACGGTGCCGCGCAGGCCGAAGGTCACTATCGTGCGGCACTCGAGGCGCGGCCTGGGGACGCCGTCGCAACGTTCAATCTCGGCGTCGCCCTTCAGGATCGTGGCCTTCTTCGCCAGGCCCTGAGTGCCTATCGTCAAGCCGTCGATCTGGACGGCGAGTTTGCGGACGCGTACTACAACATGGCGGCGATTCACGAGGAACTGGGCAATGTCGCGGTCGCGATACAGAACCTCAAGACGTACATCCGGCTCAAGGGATTGCGACTGGGCCGGCCCGGACTCTACCGGCGGCCTCGCTAACGAGCGATTGCGGTACATAGACCGCCAGCGTGGCGCCCACAGGATTGAGCATGACAGGTGGGGGGTGGGTAAAGCGGGCCCTGAAGGTCACGGACCTGAGTGTTCGGAGAAACGCCGGCAGACCGAGAATTTTCCACGCAGGCGTCTTTTCGCGGCGGTGTTGGAGAGCGCGCCCCGCTCCGGCCTTGCCGGCTAGCGCAGGAGCTCGGAGTCTGGATTGACCGAGATCCAGGTGTACCAGAAGGTGTCGTAGCCCTCCAGCGGTGTCACCGCATCTCCAAGCTCGCCGAGCCGCTCGAGGAGCTTCGAGGCATCGGCGTCGACGGCTTCGACCGACGCAGCCACTAGGAAACCGCGAGTCGAGAGCATCAGCGGTGCATTTCGGGGCCGCGTCAGCAGGACCGACCGGCCATCGGCGAGCGGAAAGACACGTCCACCGGCGAAGGCCGCGAAGGGGGAGGCATACGACGTGTCATCGATGCGGAAACTGTACACGGGCTCTTTTGCGTCCAGTCTCCGGTCGGCGATCTCCACGTCGCCATACGTCCCGTCGGAGGCGAAGTAGCTGTCGTATGGGTTCGAATCGATGTGCTGGCGACCGTCGATAGAAAGCAGCAGGGTCGTTGGATGTCGTCGGACCCAGTCGCCCCAGGTGATCTTCTCGCCCAGTGGCAGCTCGATGAGCTCCTCGCCGGCGAGCTCACCGCCGATCGCGGTCGACGTCATGATCGACCACCAGCTGTCGGTTTCCCTGTCACGCATCACGAGCGAGGCGGACATCAGCGCTCCGGACGGTTCGAAGTTGAGGATCTGTGCACCGAAACGGCGGTCGTAGACTACGGCCGTATTGGCGAGAGGTCACCAGACCGCAGCAAACGTGTCGTCGCCAACCCGGTCGTTGACGACTTCGTGGTGGTTGAGCAGATTGAGACTGTAGGCTCGCGGCTGGCCACCCACATCGACGCCGAGCACCCAGGCGTCGGCCGGGATGTCGGCTTCGGCTGCGGTCGCGAACTGCGGCTGGAAGATCGCCGCGATACGGCCGCGTGGGAGGATCTGTTGGACGCCGTGGGGTGGCGTGTCGGCTTTCACCTGAGCCCGGATGGCGGCCGAACCGACAACCAGATCTCCGCCCGTGCCGACGGCCAGGATGGTCAGTACCGACCTCGAGAATCCGCGCATGTGCATTCTCCAGTCTCTACGTGTGGCGATTCAGCTCCGGATGCATAGATCCGTAGAGAGCGACGCGCAGTCTATAATCTCGATTCTGCGTAGGAGACGAACACCCGCGCTCAGCCGAGTCGGGCGAGATCGAGAATGGTGTCGAGAGTGCAAAGACCGGAATCTCCAGCAGGATCGCCAGATGCAGCAACGTTGATCAGCTTTCCCGCTGGCGAGACTGTCAGCTCGGGGACGCATTTCACAGAGGCGACATTTCGCGAGGTCGAAGCGGCGCTCGATGCCCGGCAATGCCCCGAGGGGAGGCTCGATCTCGAGTTTCACGACACGCGTCTGACGTGTTTGGTGCACCACGGCCGGCCGTACCTCGCGGGATTGCTCGAGAGTCGTGACTACTCTCGCGTCCCACTGGTCGACTTTCCGCTGCGTGCGCGTCAGCTGGAGGGAGCGAGCTGGCGCCTCGCCCGTACCGATTTGTCCGAAGTGATGATCCTGGGCGTTCACTTTTGCAGGCGCCCGGTGCTGCAAGGCTCGACACGCTGGATCGACATTCAGCATGTACTGGCGAGCCTGGCGGCGGACAGGAGCGACGCGGCGCTGGCGTTCGAGAGGAATGGGATGAGGACGCTGGTGTTCCTGCACCAGGGCGTGCCGGCGCGCATCTTCTTCGCCGATCAGCAAGACGACCCAGGGGAAGGCAGCATTGCCGATCGCCTGCTCATCCACGCCTTTGATCCGGCAGTGGCGGAGGGGTGGCTCGAGGTGTTCACTGACCTCAAGCTGTCAGCGGATGCAGACGCAGGAAGGTCGCTGGTCGAGCTGGCACAGGAGGCCAAGCCGCCACCGCCCGTCAATCTCGTGGTCCGTCTCGGCGATGGGCGAGAGGTGACCGATCGGCCGTTCACGCCGCCGGTGGTGTCCATCGGGCGCGACCAGCGGTCAGATATCTTCCTCGACAATCTGGCGGTCAGCCGCCGCCACGCGACGATCGCGTGGGAGCGCGGAGGGTTCGTGGTTCGCGACGCGGGGAGCGCTAATGGGACGCGCCTCAACGGCAAGCAGGTCAACTCGGCGCCCGTCGGACCAGGAGACCGCATCGAAGTCGGCAAATTCGAGATCAGTCTAGTCGAGCCACAAGCCGCCGGAGATGTTTCGGAGACCATG
>JAOTUP010000205.1 GCA_029863825.1 Acidobacteriota bacterium
TCTCGCGCAGCCGGCCGCACACGCCGTTGGCTGCCGCTGCGGCGACGCCGAAGAGCAGGCCGCCCGAGGTCTGGGGGTCGAAGAGGAGCGGCAATCGGGGATCATTGACACTCGCGTCGTCGATGCCGAGACCGTGTCGAAGCCGCTCGTTTTCCTGATGGAACGTACTGCGAAGCCCTTGCGCCAGGAGCTCGAGCGACCCGGGCAGAGCGGGCACCTTGTCCAGCGCAACCTCGGCGGTGACACCGCTTGCGGCAAGCATCTCCCAGAGGTGTCCAGCGAGACCGAAGCCGGTGACGTCGGTCATTGCCGAGGGACGAATCTCGGCTGCGATCCCGGCGGCGCTCTGGTTGGGGCGGAGCATGCTGGCGACAGCCGCCTCCACCCACGGCCCGCGGGCGCGTCCCTGCATGTTGGCCTGGAGGACAACTCCGGTTCCGAGAGATTTGGTGAGGATGAGAGCATCGCCCGGTTTGAGACCGCCTTTACGAAACAGCTCGGCGCCGGTGGGCTCGCCCTCGATGCTGAAGCCGACAAGGAGCTTCTCGGGTGCGGTCGTGGTGTGCCCACCGACAAGCGCTACGCCGAGGCGATCGAGCTCGTGCCGGGCTCCCGCCAGCACTTCAAAGAGGGTCTGCCCGGCGCGGTCCCGATGCAGCTTCTCGGGAAGCGCGACAATAGCGTGTGCCACCCGCGGCTCGGCGCCGATGGCCCACAGGTCCGATACGGCATTGATCGCCGCGACTCTGCCGACGAGATAAGGATCGTCGGCAAACGCCGAGAAGAGGTCGACGCTGGAGACGACCTTGGCACCGTTTTCGGTGTGCCAGATGGCGGCGTCATCGGGCGCGCTCAAGCCGAGGTCGACGACGTAGTCGCCTGCCGCCTCCGCCGGCGGCGCCGGGAGTCGTGCGAGAGCCCGGGACAATGGCTCTCGACCCAGCTTGGCGGCGCATCCGCCGCACCGCATCGCGTCCTCGTCACTCATGCGCGGCTCGTCGGCGAACGCTCCGGACAGTTGGCCGTCGAGTTCGAGCACCTGAAACCGACGCATGAACGTGCGGTCGATCGAGTCCTTGAGACGCATCACCCACCGACCCTCGAACGAGAGTCCCCACTTGGCGCCCAGGGCGGTGCCGTCACCGAGATTGAGAAGCGTCAGAAAATCACCCTGCGGCCGGTATGCCTCGAGCGGCTCGTTCAACAGTCGTCGACGCAGGTTGGCGGCGACGACCGGCCCCTGTCGCACGGCGTAGACGCCCGCTTTTGGCGTCTCGGGGTAGTCGATGAGGGTGCCGCAGTCACCGACGGCGAAGAGATCGTCCGCGCCTTCGACCTGGAGCGTCGAGCGGGTGCGGACAAATCCCCGAGAATCGGTCACCAGCTTCGACTCGCGGAGCATGCGGTGGGCGGTGGCACCGGTGACCCAGACGAGTGCCTCGAACGGCAGCTCGCTGCCGTCCTCGAGTCGCGCGATGTGCGCGTCGGCGGCGACGACTCGCGACTCGGTGCGGATCGTGATGCCGCGGTCGGAGGCCGACCGTCGAGCACGCTTTACGAGGGAGTCTGGATACCCGAGGAGAATTCTCGGGCCGGCATGGAGCAGCGTGACCTCGGGTCGTGCCCCGCTGTCGCGCAGGCGTTTCTCGAGCGTGAAGGCGAGCTCGACACCGCCGGCGCCGGCGCCCACGATGACAACCCGGAAGGGACTCTCCGCGCCCTGCAGCTCGGCTCGCTGTACCAGCTCCTCGACTCGATTGACGAAACCGCTGATCGGCCGTGTCGGCAGCGCGTGCTCGCCGACTCCCGGAAGGTGGAGTCCGGCGACCGTCGAGCCGATGTCCAGGGATGCGATGTCGTAGGGTATGGGCGGCCGGTCGGCGAAGACGATGCTCTTCTTCTCGACGTCGACCGCCGTTGCCGCCGAAAGAATGACTCGGGCGTTGGCTCGACGGGCAAGCGGAACGACATCGATCTCGAGCTCGTCGCGTCGATACTGACCGGCGACGAAGCCCGGCACCATCCCCGAGTACACCGCCACCGGCACATCCAGAACGACGGTGAGGCTGGCGTTCGGCAGGGGATCCATTTCGAACGCACGCAGCACCTGGACGTGGGCGTGGCCGCCACCGACAAGGACGACTTCACGGCGATTCTCAGATGGCGGCACGATGAGGGTCACTCGACGGAAGAAAGCATCTCGGGCTCAGCTCTGAGCCGGCCGTAACACCTGATAGAAGGCAAAAGAGGCCAGGAGCGAGCCGAGGACACAGACGATAGCCGGCCCGCTCGGAAGATCCCACTGGTATGACGCTACCAGGCCCAGCGCCGAGGCGAGGACGCCGACCGTCCAGGCAATGAGAATCCGCACCGACCAGCTCTTGGAAGTGGCGAGCGCGATGATGGCGGGCGCGACGAGATAGGAGAACACCATCAAGACGCCGGCCATGTGGACGGATACGGTGATCATGAGGCCGAACGAAACGTAGAAGAGAAAATCCCAGAGGCGGACACGGATGCCGCTTGCGTAGGCTCGATCGGGATGCTCGGAGATCAGCATGAAGCGTCGGCGGAACAGGACATGGAAGAAACCGAGCGCCGAGTAGATGAGCGCCGCGTTGAGGACGTTTTTCCAGCTCACCCAGAGAATGGTGCCGGACATGAGCTCCTTGATCTGCTCGCCACCCTCCGGCGCGCGATCCGCGAGGAGAATCGTCGCCGCCGAGGCGACGACGAAGGTGATGCCGATCACCGCTTCCTGCGGCACCGTTCCGCGCCGCATGCGGGTGAGAGCGAAGATGGCCGCGCCCAGCACCGTGGCCGCGAGTGAGAAAGCGTAGGCGATCGGTGTGCCGGGATGGTGCCCCGCGACAATCGCCGTGATCGTTCCCAGGGCGGCAATCTGCGCCAGCGCCAGATCGACGAAGATGACTCCGCGAAGGAGCACGTGGAGTCCCAGGTAAGCGTGGAGTCCGACGAGGACGAGGCAGGCCACGAACGGGGCGGCCATGAATTGAGCGATGTCCCACATGGTTGATTCCTCATGCACGGTGTCGCGAGCAGAGCGTCGCAACAGAACCCGGAGATGTCACCGCTCGAGCTCTCACCCGCGTTTCCCTGACCGAGAAGATCGCCGAAGCGGGGTTCGGGACGCGAGTTTGCGCAGATTGGTTCATCGGGAATGAAGGGTTTTCATCGTGAGAAGAGAGACTATGTGCCAAACGCGTTCTCGAGACGGGAAATCCAGCCGTCAACCAGATCGAAGTAGGCATCGGCAGTGATGGTGTTGGGTCCGAGGTCGACAATGACGGCGGCGCAGCCCGAGCGCTCGGCAATGGTCTCGATCTGACTGCGGCTGAAATAGCTGGCGGCCAGCAGAACGCTGATCTTCCGCGCCTCGATTGTCCCCAGAAGCTCGTGCACGTGGCGCGCCGATGGGGGGATCCCCGGTTTTCTCTCGACGAAGTCGGCGATCTCGAGTCCAAGAAGCTCGGTGAAATAGATCCAGTTCTTGTGGTAGGCGACGATCTCGCGACCGCGAAAGCTCGAGGCCCGACCCAGCCAACCACTCAGTCGGCCGAGGAGAGGGCTTCCCTCGTAGGCGTTGTTCTCGAGAAACTCGAAGAGCTTGCCTTGTCGAGCCAGTGGGTCGAGGATGTCGGCCCCCAAGATGCGCACCAGATCGCCGCCATAGAGGGCCTCGTCGATGCGGTGCCTGAACGTCTCGAGATTGGCTCTGTAGAAGGGAGCACCGTCGGGATCGACGCGCTCGAGGCCGGCGGCGATGTTCGAGGCGATGATCTTGGCGTTGATCGGACTGGTGTGAATATGAGGATTGCCGTAGATGTGAACGTCTCCGGCCTCGCGGCTGGTCGAATCAGGCACATCGAGAAGGGGCACGCCCTGGCTGGCGCTGACAAAGCCGGACTGTCCGTCTCGAATCGACTGATTGCCCGACTTGTTGACCAGCGTCGGGGCCCAGAGCTCGAGGTCCAGGCCGGTGGTGACGAAGAGATCCGCGTCTTTGAGCATCTGGGCGAACGACGGCTTCGGCTTGACGAAGTGGGAGTCCTCGTCGCCGCGGGAGATGGCGCGCGCGTCGACGCGCGCACCGCCGACGAACTGAGCGATAGCTGCATAGGCGGGAAGCGTCGTCACGACCTTCACCGTGGCCGGGGAAGGGTGCGCAGCGAGTGCCAGAAGCAGAAAGGTGAGTGCGTGCCGTGTCATTGCGTAAGCCCTCATTCCGAATCAGTAGGTCTCATGCTTGTGGGGACCAGCTGCCCAGGCGAGCTGAAGGGTGAATCGACTGTCGCTGTCGCCGGTGCTGTCGTTCTCGAGATAGCCGTATTCCCCGCGCAAGCGAACGTATTCGCTTTGCCACCAGGTCACATACGGCACGATCCCCCATTGCACTGCCTCGGGGGCGAGCGGATCCTCCGCCCGGTCGTAGCGCAGCCCGACGTAGAGGTTTCGCCGCAGAAGTCCCTCGATGTAGGTGTAGCCTCCCCAGGCTTCCCGCTCGATGCCGAGGCGGTCGTCGCGTCGCGAAAGGAGAAACTCGCTTCGCCAGGTGAGCTCCCGGTACTTGGCGCGGCTCGGAGGCTGCCAGTGGAAGGTGAGATCGGTGCCGAGAACGCTGCTGTCGCCGTCCCAGACAGTGGTTCCGAGGACGCCCGAGAACCCCCATTCGAAGTATGTGGCCGGCCCCGTTTCCCAGAAGTTCTTGAGCTTGAACAGGGCCGAGAGGTCGTCGAAATCCTCGCCGCTGAACGCCTCCTCGTTTTCGCTATTGGTGAGCTCGAGGGTTATCTCGTTGGCGCTGGCCCATGGTCTGGCCAGCAGCCAGGTCAAGGAGAGACCGGTCTGCGCCAGACCTTCGTCGCCGAAGATCGTTTGGTAGACGAGCGGGTAGTCGGTCTGCGGCAGGGCGTGCAGGTGCTGTTGATTCAAGGCGCCGAAGCGCTGCTTGAACTTGCCGGCCATGAGCTCGAGGCC
>JAOTUP010000207.1 GCA_029863825.1 Acidobacteriota bacterium
GGCCACACCATGATGATCGCCCTCGTCCACTGGCCAAAGGATCGCTACGCGGTAGCCGCCAACCTCCTGCTACCCGCTCTGGCCGGAGCGGCTCTGTTCGAACTGTGGCGCTGGATCGTCCCTCACGACAACGGTCGCGAGCGACAGGCGGGGGCGGGATCAAGAGTCATTGGCGCCGGTCTTGCCCTCGTCATCTTCATCCTGATGGTCGAGGCACTCTTTCGGACTGTCGGCGTCGACTTCGATCAGAACAAGAGAGCAGCCGCGGCTGTTCCCATCTTCTATCGCCAACCCAGCCGTCCGACCGGATCGATCTTCTTCCACCGTGCGGGACCGGCAGTCTGGAAAGGACCAGTACTCAAAGACGGACCAGAGGTAGAGATCCACTACGACGCCGCTGGCTTTCGTAACTCACCGGAGCTCGCCGACTGGGAAGTCGTAGTCGTCGGCGACGGCTTTGTCGAAGCCGGTTACCTTCCCGACGATAGGCTGTTCACCTCCGAGCTAAGCCGGAGATCCGGGTTACGGGTAAAGAATCTTGGCACTGGCTCTACAGGCCTCTTGACCCACATCCACTATCTTGAGACCTGGGGCGTTGCTCCCAGTACCCGGCATGCGGTCCTGGTCTTCAACGAAGGCAACGATCTCAACGACCTCCGGACAGAGACCAGCCGCCTGCGCAGATTCCAGGAGACCGGCCGCCGGGAAGTCCTGAGGGCCCCTCTGCCCCAGTCGTCACTCCTGCGAGCAACGTATCGGTCCCTGGAGCGACTCCGCGCCTCTCCGCCAATTCACGAGTCATCCCTGATTCCTCAGAGTGCCAACGCGGATCTCGTACTCCCGGGAGCCGACAATCCCCGCCGCGTCCGAGTCTTTCAGCGCATCCCGAGTCGAGAGCATCTCCCGTACGGGATGACCGAACTCCTCGACCAGGGAATCGGCCAGTGGGCGCAGACCGCGCGCGACCTGGGGCTGGAGCCATGGCTTCTCTACATGCCTTCGAAGCACCGCCTGCTGTTTCCCTTCATTCGCTACGACCAGGATGTTCCCGAGCCCATCCGTAACTGGAGACCCACCAATCTTCCGGACCTGGTGCGAACGATCGCCGAAGACCACGGTGTTGGCTTCCTGAATCCAGGGCCCCGACTCGCGAGAGCCTCGAGTCAAGGCAAGATGGTCTACAACCCGATCGACGTTTACCTCTCGGCCGAAGGATCGCGGCAAGTCGGGCGGTTTCTGGCGAGCCGATTTGCTCCAAAAAAGGCGGATTCTGCGACAGAGGCAAACCACGACCCGCCCTAGGAACTGGTCCTCAGGTAACGACACATCGGCGACATCGTCGCTGGAGCGACCGAGTTCGCGTTCAGGGTGCAACGGGCTTGATCAGGTGTCTACGAAACCCCATTTGAGGTGCCCATTTGAGGTGCCCATTTGAGGTGCCATAGTTTTCGCCCCATTTGAGGTGCCATAGTTTTCGCGAAAGATCATCCTCTGCGATTCCGTCTTTAGAGACAGAATGGCACGCCCTCTACTCTACGTTCCCCCTGGTGGCGCAGTCTTCGAGTTGACCAGCCGTACTCTCCATGGTCGCTTCCTGCTCCGCCCCGGCCGGCAACTCAACCAGATTCTCGCCGGCATTCTCGGCCGAGCCCAAAGACGATATGACGTCGACATCTACATTGGAGCCTTTCTCTCAAACCACTTTCACCTCCTGGCACGCTTTGAGACGCCACATCAGCTCTCCGGATTCATGCAGTACTTCAAAGCCAACCTCGCCAAAGAAGCAGGCCGACTCTACGGTTGGCGCGAGAAGCTCTGGGGCCGCAGGTACAGGCCGATTCAGGTCAGTGACGAAGAGGCAGCCCTGGTCGGCCGGCTGCGCTACATCCTCTCCCAGGCCTGCAAAGAAGGCCTTGTCCTGAGCCCTCTCGACTGGCCCGGCGTCAACTGCGCTCGAGCACTCACAGAGGGGAGAGACCTCACTGGACTGTGGTACGACCGAACGAAGCAGTTCTATGCACGGCGGCAGGGAGAAGCCGCCAAAGAAAGCGATTTCGCCACCCGCGAGCGCGTCGTCCTGCAACAGCTTCCGTGCTGGTCTCATCTCAGCCCTGAGCACTATCGCTCGGCACTTGCCGACCTCATCCAAGAGATCGAGGATGAGACAAGGCGGACCCATGAGGAAGCAGGCACGCAACCGCTCGGCGCAAGCGCGATTCTCCGGCAGGATCCACACCAGCGGCCGCCCCGGAGCTCCCGCTCCCCCGCGCCGCGCTTCCATGCAGCAACTAGGAAGGTGAGACGCTCCCTCGCCAACACCTATGCACTTGTGCACGCCGCCTACCAGCGAGCGTCTCTTAAACTCAGGCGGGGATTGGGACCCGTTGAGTTTCCACCGGGCTGTTTTCCCCCGCGTCTGCCAATCCTCGACGTGCCCTACCAGCTCGTCCCCGGCTAGCGCGTCTACGCTCCGGACCCTCCCGGCATCTAAAAATGAGCTCAATCGTGCTGAACGGCGCCCTCGAATCGTCTTCGAGTCAGAAAAGGATCGTCTCCCACAGCCCCACTGTCCTCTCTCGGAACCCAATCAGCCTGGTCTCGAGAAGAGAAGACTTACGCGCATCCCGCAAACTCGCGATTCCGGCGAAGCTCGGCGATCCCCCACTCGCTCTCAGCGATCTCTGCGACGAAAACTCTGGCACCTCAAGAGCGGGTCGCCATCGCCGCCAGGAGGAGGGATGACGCGACGAGGTACGCCGAACGGCGCTTCAAGAGCATCTGCGGACGACCTCGGTTTCAGATGGGTAGCAGTGGTGGATGCCTTGAGGCCGCCCGGGCTTCGCCAGACGCCTCAACGTAGCGGAAGGAACAGCCGCCCTCTCGGCGTCGCCGAGCTTCTCGTAGGCAACCATGGCGGCCACTCCCGGGGCGATCCGTGCGACGCGCAACCAAGCAGCACGAGGCGTCATGATGGATTCTCCTCACTGGGCGGCTCGCCCTGTCTACCGGTCATTGTAGCAGTGGCGGATAGTCTCACCTCGAGCTGGGGCACCTCGGCAGTCGCCTCGCGCGGGTCAGTCGCTGACTCTCCAGGCTCCTAGTAGACTCGTCCCATCAATGGGGCGGGTTCTTCCGGAGTTGATGACGGTCAAGGAGTCCTCTGAGGCGAGTGTGAGATTTCTCCTGGCCCGGGAGCGGCTGCGCCTGGAGTCAGACCCTGGAGGCGTGACGAAGTGAAACGGCAGGCGCCGCCTGCGACTCCTGGCCTCAGATTCCGGCGCGAGGCGTTCGGTCTTGTCGTGCTTCTCTTCCTGTGGGCAGTGGCACAATTCTCGCTATCAGCGACCAACGCGTGGCGCGCCGCCTTTCTGGAAGGGCCGGTCGTAGACCTTACGGCATCGCCCAGGCCAGAGGGTTCTGCTCGGGACGGAAGCTTGCGCGCTGCAGGTGCGGCGCGGAGCCTGTCTGAGAGCCTAGGAGATGATCTGCTGCAGGCCGGGTCCGATTACCTGGTCGAAATTCAGGTTGCACGGGGCCTGGCCTTCGGTGTCCAAGTCATGGAGCGAAGACCAGTGGCGGTGGCTTGGAGAGTCGATCTCCCTTTTCGGGCGCGGCAGCGGACGTATCGCCTCTTGCTTCCCTCTAGCGCCGTTCCCGTGTCGAATCGAATTCAGGTTTCATATCGGGTCGGGCAGGAACCGGAAAATCTCAAACTTCGCGTGCAGGCGCTTCACCCTGCGCAAAGACTGGTAATCCCGCTCTGCAGAGCGCTCGGCCTGGTTCTGCTGTTGCTCTTTCTAGTGCGCCACCGACAGCGCTTCATTGATTATCTTCAGCGGACTGATTCACCGGGACCGACTCACGAGACGAGGATCTGGGATGGTGTCAGCACCGTCACCTTCTTCCTTGTCTGCTTGCAAGTGTTTGGATCGGCGTCGGTCCATCAGATTCTTGATCTGAAGTTCAGCACCGTCGTCAGTCATCAGCTCATGACGGCCGGAGACCTCGCTCTGCCGTCGGACTTCAGTCACGCACGTGGCGAGACTTTGCCGCGTGTTCTGCAAGAGGTCGACGGTAAAGTCTTTCACGTCTACCCTCACGCGATCGCTCTGCTCAACATTCCTTTCGTCGCTGCCTTCGAGATGTTCGACGTGGCACCTGTGAGCTCGGACGGGTTCTTCTTGCGACATCACGAGAACCAGATTCTGGGCTTTGCAGCGGCATTCCAGGCTGCCGCCCTGTGCGCGCTTTTGTTCCTCCTTGCCAGGCTCTTCCTGGCACCCTTGCAGTCGCTTGGGCTTGCCACGGTCTTCGCGTTTGGCACTCAGATCTTCAGTAGCGTTTCTCGGCCCTACTGGTCTCACGCGTGGGCTCTTATCTTCTTGACCGCAGGACTGTATACGCTTCTGTCACGCCGGAAGCGCGATGATGGATGGTCCGCTGTTCTTGCGGCAACGCTCCTCTCATGGAGCTTCTTCTGCCGGCCACCGATGAGCCTCTCGATCATCGTCATAACGGCGTTCCTCGTGGCAAAGCTGCATCCGCGTTTACGGTATTTCGTCGGGACGGGACTCGCATGGGGAGCTCTGTTCGCCCTCTACTCAATGAGGGTCTTCAATGAACTCATCCCGCCCTATTTTCTTAGCAGTCACCTGGAGTCCGGAGTACTGGGCCTCGAAACGCTCAACTCAAACTATCTCGAGGCCTCGTTAGGGACTCTCGTCTCTCCGGGCCGCGGGCTGTTTATCTACGTTCCGGTCACCGCGCTGATTCTCCTTGCCGTGGTCCGCTATTGGCGCTGGCTACCTGAGAAGGCACTGGCTCTTGCAGCGCTATGCGCGATAATCGCGAACTGGCAGCTACTCAGCTTTAATCGGATCTGGTGGGGTGGACAGTGCTTTGGCCCACGCTTGTTTGCGGATGTCCTTCCCTGGTTTTTTCTGCTCGCCGTCCTGCTGCTTTCGGCCGTCGACCGATTTAC
>JAOTUP010000003.1 GCA_029863825.1 Acidobacteriota bacterium
TCACGACCGACCGGCAGACGTTGATGCTGGGAGCGCTTGGCGGAGGACATTTCTTGCTGCTGGTGTTGAGGGATGGCGTATCATCGGGTCGAGCACGGTTCGAGCTGCGGCGAGCGCCACTCGTCCTGGATTCCGATCTCGAGTAGCAGCTGTTTTGACCGCCCGCAGTTGGCGGGTGAGGAGTCTGATGTTGACGTTCGAGCAGATCAAGGAACTCATCGACATTGTCTGCCAGAAGGGGCTTCAGGGTCTCGAGGTTGAGCGCTCTGACTTTCGATTGCGGATCGATGGGCGGGCGGCGCCCAGAGTCCCTGTAGGGCAGGAACTGGTGCCGAGCGCAGACGCCGGCGCGTCCGAAGCAAACCCAATGGAGTCGGCCGAAAATGAGGCTGGCGCAGTGGAAACGGGATTACTCCAGGCGACCGGCGACGGTGTGCACACCATCACGTCGCCGATCGTCGGAACATTCTACGCGTCACCTAGCCCCGAGGCCGATCCGTACGTCCAGATCGGCGACGAGGTCAAGAAGGGACAGGTTCTGTGCATCGTCGAGGCGATGAAGCTGATGAACGAGATCGAGTCGGATTCGGACGGGACAATCATCCAGATCATTGGCCGGGACGCACAGCCGGTCGAGTTCGGCGAGCCGCTATTCGTCATCCAGCCCGCCTAGTTGCGCGCGAGCAATTCATAGATGTTCCGGAAGATCCTCATCGCCAACCGCGGCGAAATCGCACTGCGCATCATCCAGGCGTGTCGCGAGTTGGGCATCAGGACAGTTGCCGTGTACAGCACCGCCGACCGTGACAGTTTGCATGTCACGTACGCCGATGAGGAGGTCTGCATCGGACCTCCTCCGTCGAGCCAAAGCTATTTGAATATCTCCAGCGTCATCTCGGCAGCCGAGATCACCGGGGCCGAGGCCGTGCATCCGGGCTACGGGTTCTTGGCCGAGAACGCGAGCTTCGCCGAAGCGTTGGAAGAGTGTCGCATCGGATGGATCGGCCCCCAGGCCAAGAGCATCCGACTGATGGGCGACAAGTCGAAAGCGCGGCAGACGGCACTCGAGGCTGGGGTCCCGGTCGTGCCGGGAACTACGGAGCCGATTACCGCTGTCGATGAAGCGAAACGCATGGCCGCGGAGGTCGGCTATCCGGTCATCCTCAAAGCTGCGGCAGGCGGCGGCGGACGCGGGATGCGAATCGTCCAGGATGAGAGCCAGTTCGAGTCTCAGCTCGAAACAGCCAGCGAGGAGGCCGAGCGGGCTTTTGGCGATGGGGCAGTGTATCTTGAGAAGTATCTGGTCGAGCCGCGACACATCGAATTCCAGATTCTGGGCGACCGATTCGGTCGCGTAGTTCATCTTGGCGAACGGGAGTGCTCGATACAACGCCGGCACCAGAAGCTCATCGAAGAGGCACCCTCGCCAGCCCTCAGTGGGGACCTTCGACAGCGTATGGGGGAGGCCGCTGTGCGTCTGGCGCAGTACGTCGGTTACCAAAACGCCGGCACGGTCGAATTTCTCCTCGATCAAGATGGAAGCTTCTTCTTCATGGAGATGAACACCCGCATTCAGGTTGAACATCCGGTGACCGAAGTGGTGACTGGACTCGACTTGGTCAAGCTGCAACTGAAGATCGCCGCCGGCGAGCCACTGGAGGTGGGCGAGGGGATAACTGCCAGGGGGCACGCCATCGAATGCCGCATCAATGCCGAGCATCCGGAGACCTTGACTCCTTCGCCGGGAAAGATCACGACGTTTCACCCACCGGGCGGGCCCGGCGTGCGAGTCGATACTCACGCCTACGAGCACTACGTCATTCCGCCGCACTACGATTCCCTGATCGGCAAGCTCATCGTTCACGGAGCCGATCGTCAGGAAGCCATGGTGCGCATGGAGCGAGCCCTCGATTTCTTCGTCATCGAAGGCGTTCACACGTCGATAGCGCTGCAGCGTCAGATCATCCAGGATCCACGCTTCCGTTCAGGGGAGTTCTCGACTCGTTTTATGGAGCGTTTCCGAATGATACCCGCCGAAGCAGTAGCGCAAGGTGCCTGATCCTCCCGAGCTTGAAGATCGATGTCGGCCACGGTTGAGGACATCGGCCGTCGGAGGTGAATCACCACCGGGGGCTCGGCTCCAGCCAACTCCGGGCACTGCAAGATCGGATTCCGGGGCACCCATTCTCGATGAGCCTTTCTGCGCCTGGGATTGGTGGATTCCGAGCTCCCGGCGGCATCCGTGAGTGAGCGATTTCACAGTCGCTGGGGACTGGTTCTGGCGACCCTGGGAATGGCTGTCGGGACCGGCAATATCTGGCGTTTTCCGCGGATCGTTGCCAGCAACGGCGGCGGCAGCTTCCTTATTGCCTGGGTCCTGTTCTTGTTTCTTTGGTCGGTGCCGTTGATGATTGTCGAGTTCTCGTTCGGCAAGCGGGCTCGACTCGGTGCCCTCAGAGCTTTTCGCCGACTGGCTGGCCCTGGCGCCGGCTGGATGGGAGGATGGGTAGCGCTGTGCGCGACGGCGATCATGTTCTACTACTCTGTCGTCGCCGGGTGGTGCCTTCGCTATTTCGCGGCCTCGATCACCGGCGAGTTGCGCGGGGGAGATCCGCAGGCCTTCTGGAGCAGCTACGCCGGCAGCTATCAGGCATTCCTCACCCATGCAGTAGCGCTTGCTCTGGCGGTGTCGGTAGTCTGGTTCGGCGTGCGGGGAATCGAGCGAATCGCCAAGATCCTCATTCCGCTCCTGGCACTACTGGTTGTCATCCTGGCCATTCGAGCGGTGACTCTCCCGGGCGCCGCCGCCGGCCTCGAGTTCTTGTTCCGACCGGATTGGCACGCGCTGCGTGACGTCAACATCTGGCTTCAGGCATTGACGCAGAATGCGTGGGATACAGGCGCGGGCTGGGGCCTCATCCTGACGTACGCTATCTACATGCGGGCGCGCGAGGACGTGCCTCTCAACAGTTTTCTCATCGCCTTCGGCAATAACTCGATGTCGCTGCTGGCTGGGATCATGGTGTTGTGCACGGTCTTTGCCATCAATCCCGGCGCGAGAGAGGACATCGTCGGCGCCGGCAACGAGGGACTGACATTCATCTGGATGCCGCGGCTCTTCGAACAAATGCCTGCCGGCGGTTTCTTCATGAGCTTCTTCTTTCTCGCGCTTTCGTTTGCAGCTCTCACCAGTCTCATCTCGATGATCGAATTGGTGACACGTCTGTTGATCGATGCCGGAATGATCCGTCGGAGGGCGCTGGGTGTCGTGATCTGTGGCGGACTGTGGTTCGGTGCTCCGTCGGCTCTGTCGCTGGCGTTCCTCCACAATCAGGATTGGGTGTGGGGCGTAGGGCTGATGCTGTCCGGCCTGTTCTTCGCCCTTGCCGCCCGCCGTTTCGGTGTCGAGAGGTTACGTCGAGAGGTCGTCAACGCCGAGGGAGCGAACTTCCATGTCGGCCGTTGGTGGTCATTCGTGATCACCGTGGTTGTGCCGTTGGAGGCCGTCATCTTGATGGCGTGGTGGCTTTGGGAGGCCCGTGGTTGGGACCCGGAGGGGTGGCTGCATCCGTTTCGATCCGCAACCGTCGGCACGGTGCTGTTGCAGTGGCTGATCGCCCTGATCTTGGTCGTGCTTCTCAATCGCTGGGTGGGGCAGCGGGGAACCCGGGGTAGTGGGGAAGCGACATCATGAGCGCGACGGCGATGATTGTCATGCTGGCGATCTGCGGCGTTGTGTGGGGCGGCTTTGGGGCGATGCTCATTTGGATGGCTCTTCTAGAGAGGCGCATATCTGCTTCGATGGTAGCCGGGGAGCCGGACCAGTGAAGGTTTTGCTGACGGGTTTCATGGGAGCGGGCAAGACAACCGTCGGGCGCGCGGTGGCGGAGCGCCTTGGCCTCGAGTTTGTGGATCTCGACGACATGATCGAGCAAGCGGACGGAAGAACCGTGCGGGAGATCTTCGAGAGCGCTGGTGAAGAGGAATTCAGGCGCCTGGAGCGAGCGGCCTTGGCGCAAGTTCTCGATGAAACCGACGCGGTCATCGCTACCGGTGGTGGTACGCTGGCGAATGAGGAAGCCCTACGATCTGTGGCCCACCAAACCGTATCTGTCTGGCTTAATCCCGCGTTGGATGTCATCGAGCGACGGCTCGACGAAGCAGGTGGGGAGCAGAGGCCTCTTCTGGACGATGCCACTCGCGTCCGTTCACTTTTCCGGCGTCGTCTTCCCTTCTATCGCCTCGCCGCTTTGAGGATTGACATCGGGGGGGATGAATCTGTGGCCGAGGTCGCGGATCGGTTGGTACGGATGTTGAGGGAGTCGCGTTGCGCTTTCTAGTGATTTCTGACATCCACGGTAATTGGGATGCCCTCGACACGGTGCTCGCCGCGGCCGCGACGGAGGCGGTTGATCACGTCGTAGTGCTCGGTGACCTCGTCGGCTACGGCGCGAGTCCCAACGAAGTGGTGAGCACCGTTGCGGATCTCGCTCCCAGGAGGCACATGATTCGCGGCAATCACGACAAAGTAGTCGCCGGGATCGACGATGGCGAAGGCTTCAACTCGGTAGCTCTCGAAGCCGCGCAGTGGACCGTCGAACGCCTCACGGAAGATCATCTGGAATATGTGCGCCGGCTCGCACAGGGACCGACGGAGATCGCGCCGGGCTTCGTCATCTGCCATGGCTCACCCTTCGATGAGGACCAATACGTGCTGGCACTCGACGAGGCAGAGGAGATCTTCCGATTTCATACTGCCCAGATGACTTTCTTCGGCCACACGCATGTTCCGATGCTCTTTGCCGCCGATAGCGAGCGGGTCAGCGGCACGGCACTGGAAGGCGACGCGCTGATGATCGAGGTAGATCCCGACAAGCAATACCTGATCAATCCCGGCTCGGTCGGTCAACCGCGAGACCGGGATCCGCGAGCCGCGTATCTCATATACGACACGGAAGACGGGCGGATTATCTGGCGACGCCAGGAGTACCCCGTCGAGCGGGCGCAACGACGCATCCTGGATGCCGGCCTGCCGGAAGTTCTTGCCTATCGCCTTGCAGCCGGACTCTGAAGCGTCGAATGCCCCCAGGGCGAGGGCGAAGAGGCTGCGCGTCAGAAGCCTTGCGAGGCGGAGCGCCTGTCTGCTCGGACTCTACTTTATGGGATGCGTGGCGGCGCCAGTGACGGAGAAGCGCTCGCCGCCTGCGGCTTTCGATGTCGAGGCTCTGTTGTTGCTGATGAATGACGGCCTGCTCTTCGAGCCGATGGGTGTCGAGGAGCTTCTGCACTCCGCGCATCGCAGCCATGACCGGCTCGCTCTGACGCTCGGGAGAGTGGGTGACAGTCGATCTCTGCCGCTGCTCGAAGGTCTGCTGGTGGATCACCGGCCCGAAGTGAGGCGCAACGCCGCGTTTGCCCTTGGTCTACTCGGCGATGCGGGCGCAGGTCCGGCCTTGGCAGCGGCGGCGCTGGATTCCGACGAAGAGACCGGTCGCCTGGCGATCGAGGCTTTGGCCAGGCTTGGTGAACCAGCGGCGTTCGTGTCCGGTGTACTGGCGACAGTGGCCGAGTCGGATCTCCGTCGACGGCTTGCTCCGGCGCTCTTTCGCCTGACTGGCGACGAGATCGATGCCTGGCTCGACCTGTATCCCCCGCTGGATGCCTACGAGCGCCGGTGGGTTGTCTATGCCGTTGCTCGCGGCGGCGGTGAGCGGGGTGTGCCGTTGCTCCGTCGGTCGCTGGGCGACCCGGATCCCTGGGTACGGGGTTGGTCGGCCCGCGGGCTTGCCCGGCTGGGAGAGGCGTCCGATCTCGAACGCCTGCGAGCGTTGCTTGAAGATGCCGAGGCGGGACCTCTCGTCCAGGCTCTGCGAGCCGGCGGGCGCCTGGTGGCGGAGGGTCGCGTGGCGGCGGATCGTCGCTGGCTGCCGAGCATTCGAAGCTTGCTTGTGGACAGGAGGCCCGGAGTGTGGGCCTCAGCTCTGGAAATAGCGGGCTACTGGCTTCTGGACGAGGGCCTCGAGGGCGATCTTCGACGCATGGTGGAGGACGGGCCGGGTCGGAAGGGCGAATTGGCCTTGCGTGCGCTGGTGACGGGGCGGTCCGAGAGTTCTGAGGAGTTGACGCTGTACGCGGCGTTGTCACCTGACTCGGCTATGCGAACGAGCGCAGCGTGGAGTGCCGGCGAGTTGGGCATACTCGACGTGCTCGACCTGCTCGCATCGGATTCCGCGTCCAGGGTCAGGCTGTCGGCACTGGCTGCGCGACTTGCTGTTGATGAGAAGGACCGTTCGAGAATCGCCCGCGCCGCCCTCGCGGACTCCGATCCGGCGATCAGGGCCGCGGCGTTGGAGTGGCTCGCGCAAGCGCCGATCGCTCCTGTAGAGGAGATTCTCGCTGCCATGCGTGGACCGCAGGCGAGGCGGCTTCCGGAGCTCGCGATCAACGGAGTTCGGGCGGTGGCGGCGCGCAGCGCTGAGCCGCTTGAACGAGGTGCCTGCATCGGCGCGTTGGAGGAATTGGCGCGCGCTGCCGACTTTCTTGTGCGGCGGGAGAGCGCGAACGCTTTGGAGCATCTCGGCCGACCACGACCGCCGATCGGCTGGATGGACACCGGCATTGCACTCCAGGGATATCGCGAAGTCGCTGCGCGAACGGCGCGCGCTCGCCTCGTCCTGATGGAGACCTCGCGCGGCGTGATGACATTGGAGATCGCCTGCCAGCAGGCGCCGCTCACCTGCGCCAGCTTCATGCAGCTGGTCAACCAGGGCTTCTACGATGGCCTGAGCTTTCATCGCGTGGTTCCCGACTTTGTCGTGCAGTCGGGGGACCCGCGGGGAGACGGCTGGGGCGGCCCGGGCTACTCGCTGCGGGACGAGGCAACGCGAATGCGGTTTGAGCGAGGTGTTCTGGGCATGGCTCGCGGCGGTCGACACACCGCAGGAAGTCAGTTCTTCATCACCTTGTCGAGACAGCCTCATCTGGATGGAGACTTTACGGCCTTCGGGCGGGTAATCGACGGAGCGGCAACACTGGACGAGATCATTCAAGGTGACCGGATCATGTCGATGCGGGAGGTGACCACAGTACTGCCTGCGGTAGACTCCGGGCGATGAGGCGTGGTCGATCACACACGGGGCGCGGGTGGCTGATGATTATGCTCCTGGTTGCCGCTTGTCAAGGACAGTTGCCGGCGGTTTCACCGGGAAGCTCGACCGCCGATGCGGGCGACAAGCAGGAGGCGCTGCTACTCGGTGAGATGAAGCGCGAGGATGTGGAAGTGGCGATGCCGGAATGGGTTTCGTCAGTCGTCGAATCGGAACCGGATATCGAGGCGTCCCTGGGACTGACCGATCTGACTACAGACGCTCGAGTCACCGTCTTCTTCGGCAGTTGGTGCTCGGATAGCAGGCGTGAGCTGAGTCGCCTGTGGAAGGCGCTTGACGTCGCAGGCGGCGAAACGAGTTTTCCGATTCGCTACGTGGGCGTCGACCGCTCCAAGACGGAGCCGGCGACGGAGCTGGGCGGCCGAACTTTGCTCTATGTTCCGACGCTCATCGTCGAGGATCGGGACGGCATCGAGTTGGGGCGAATCATCGAAGAGTCTCCGCACGGAGTGGAAGTGGATCTTCTGGCGCTGCTCGAGGGCAACGCGTCGGGCTGGATCTCAGCGCGGCAGGACTTGCCGCAGCCGGTCGAGCGCGCGGGGCGCTGAGCGAGGGCGCGAGAAGACAGGTCCGAGTGCGACTCCGGCTCGCGGGTTGGCCGACTCGGGTGACTTCTTGCATTTCAGTTCATGTGACGATCCCAGGGTTGGGATCTCGACGATTGACGATCTGCAACCTTCGTCGAGCCGGAGCGTAGGAACAGTGTCGAAGGAACTGCCGCAGACGCCGGATAAAGAGCTGATTGCGGCTGTTCTCAACGGCGACCAGGAGAAGTTCAGTGAACTTGTCAATCGCTATCAAGGACGGCTGGTCAACTTCCTTTTCCGCTTGCTGCGGGACTTGGCCGACGCTCACGATCTGGCACAAGAGGTATTCCTCAAGGTCTACCGAGCGCTTGACCGCTATGACCCGCAGTACAAGTTCTCGACGTGGCTTTTCAGGGTGGCGCAGAATGCCGCCATCGATCGCATCCGCAAACGTCGGCTGCAGCTGGTGTCGATGGACCGGCCAGGTCGCGACGGCGACGACGACAAGAGCTGGGAGTTCCCGGGCGACGAGCGCAGCCCGTATGCGCAGCTACGCAATCGAGAGCGAGGGCGCGCGATCAAGGAGGCCATCGATGAGCTGCCGTGGGAGTATCGGGAGCTGATCGTCATGCGGCATTTCGGTGAGTTGTCGTATAACGAGATCGCTGACATCAAGGAGATGCCGCTGGGGACGGTCAAGAACAAGCTCTTTCGGGGGCGGCAGATGCTGAAAGAGTCACTGCAGGATTTTCTGAGCGATTGAGGAGACTCGCGTGTCCCTGATTCCATCGGAGAACCACTCTCAGTTCAAGGAATGGCTCTACCTCCAGGCCGACGGCATGCTGGGCGGCGAAGATCGCCGGCGACTGGAGAGCCATATGGCGGTCTGCGAAGAATGCCGACGCGAGAGACGGGAGGCGACTCGATTGCTGGACTTGCTCGGCGAAGCGGTTGTAGCGGTTGATACCGGTCTGGCCGGGCGCGTCATGAGCAGCCTGCCGGAAGCTGGGTGGGAGTCGAAATCAGCGGCAAGCTGGCGATTGGCAGTGGCAGTGTTCGCCCTCTTGGGGACGGGGGCGGCTGTCCTGGGGCTTGGTGAGACGTCGGCGGATGTGCCGGTTGCCGGAGCTGCACTGGCCCTGGCGAGCCTCTTCCGGTCAGCCCTGCTGGCCGGCGGTGGTCTCTTGGCGGCTTCCTGGACCGGCCTCGGTCTGGCGCTTGACGAGCTGTTCGCCGGTTCGCGAGTTGCGTTTGCGGTGTTTGCCCTCTTGGTCTTCGGGATCGACGTGCTCTTCCTGCGACTGGTGCTGCGACGTCGACTGCGCCAGATGGAGAGCAAAGTTGAATCTGAACCGCCGACTCACCGCTGAGCGCGGGCCTGCTGCTGTTACGATTGAGCCAACGATGGATCCTGCTTCCAGTTCCGTTCGTCGAGCTTGGTGCATCGTGTGGCTGGCGCTGCTTCTCGGGGGTGCGGCCGGCGACAGCGCTCGCGGCGAGGATCCGGCGCTGGTGATCTCGTCGGGAAGCCTCGCCAGGCGAGAGGTCGTGGCTCTTGGTCGGGATTTGGAGGTCGCGGGTCGGGCCCTCGATACCGTTGCAGCGGTAAACGGTTCCGTGAGAGTGAGTGGCAGCGTGGGGGGAGACATTATCGTTCTCGGAGGGGATGTGCTGCTGCAGCGAAGTGCCCGCGTTGCTGGCGACGTTTTCGTTCTGGGAGGTCGGATCGAAACCCGGGCGGGTGCCGTGATCGAAGGGCGTTCGGTCTCCTATCCGACGCTGGGTGCGGCGTGGCTGATCCTCCTCGAAGGGCCGAGCCTGGGGTTGTCGTCGCTGTCGCGAGTGGTGGTTGGAGCCAAGATGGCGTTACTGGCCGCATGGCTGGGCTGGTCGATATTGCTCTTCGCCATTGCTGGCCGGGAGGTCCTTCATACCTCGCAGGCGCTGCGCGACGAGCCGTTTCGTAGCTTCCTGATCGGGCTATCCGGCGTGCTCTCTTTGTTCCTGACGGCTCTTTTGCTGAGCTCTCTGGCGGCTGTGGTTATCGGCGTACCGCTCCTTTTCTTGGTGATCGGCATTGCCGCAGCGCTGAAACTCTGGGGCCTGGTTGCGGTCTTCCATGCCGCCGGCCGCGTTCTGGTGCGCGATCTCTTGTCGAGGCGATGGAACCCGCTCAACTACGCCATGACCGGACTGCTGGTTCTGGGTGGCCTGAAGATAGTGCCCTATCTCGGGATGTGGGTGTGGACGGCGGCGAGCCTGCTGGGTATCGGCGCCACACTGATGACGAAGTTCGGACTGCAGGAGCCATGGCTGCAGGGTCCAATGACGCAAAAGAGAGGCCTCGCGGACAGCCTCTGACCGGCGGCGAGGAGCTTGACCCTCTGCAGGTGATCCCGTACGCTCTGGCGGCCTTCAGCTCTGGTGCCGTGCAGGGCCCGGGAGTCATCGGGAGGTGCAAACCCTATGTATTGTCAGGCTTGTGGCGCGCTCAACCGGGACGAAGAAGAGTTCTGTGTCCGCTGTCACCAGAAGCTTCTCGTACTCTCCGGGCTGGCGGCCGATGAGGATCGTGGCTTCGACGCCGAAGGCGAGGAAAGCTTCTCTTTCGACGAGCATTTGCTCGAGCGAATCTCGATTCTGGAGGAAGCCGTCAAGCGCACTGCGGAAACCGTGCGGTTGGCGATGACTGCCATCACCAAGCAAGAGCGCAGCATTCTCGTCAATCAAACTGGCTTGGCGACGCTGCGCGATCTCCTCGAGGACAAGCAACTCCTGGCGCACGACGAGTGGAGCAGTCGCTGGGAAGAGACGATGGACTACCAGGTGCTGGCGCTGGAGAAGCGTCAACGGTTCCTGGATCTCAAGGAGCGCATGGTCGCTCTCTTCGCGGGCAGGAAGCGCAAGCTCTTCGAACAGCTCTTGGATGATGCCGAATATGCGCTTTTCGCCTTCGATGTCGAGCGCGCCCTGAGTGCCCTGGAAACTGCGTTCAAGCTGGATCGAGACAACTATGAACTCGCCTACTTCATCGGCGAGATCTACTTCAACGACGGTGAGCCGGAGCGAGCGCTACCGTATTTCATCCAGGTCTTGCGTGTTGCACCGGATCACTACGAGGGCCTCGTCTTTTCCGGCGTGATTCGGCATGAGCGGGGAGAGACGCCGGAAGCGGAGAAACTCCTCAAGCGGGCGGTCGCGCTGCACCCGGATTCGTTCCTTCCGAACTTCAGTCTCGGAGCGATCTACGCCAGCCGCGGGAACCTGACTCGGGCCACCGCTCTTCTGGAGAAGGCGACACGGATCGAATCAGTACCCGAGGCGCTGTTTCTGCTCGGCAGCTGCCTCTACGAGATGGGACAGGCGAGCCGGGCGATTCAGCGACTCGAAGCGGTCGTTCGCCTTGATCCGTCACATGAGGAAGGACATCACTTGCTCGGACTGGCGTACCTGGATCGGGGCTGGAATCGCAAAGCGCTGGCTTCATTTCGTCAGGCACAGAGCCTCAATCCGAAGAAGCTACGCTACCAGGACCTGGTCCGCTATCTCTCCGGTCAGGGCTCGTCACCACTGCCTCGTGTAGGCGAGGAGGCGGCGCGGTGGCTCGAACAGGCCGAATCCGTGCGGTTGGAGAACACCGATCGGGCTCTCACCTTCTACCGGCGGGCCCTGAACGCCGATCCGGACAATCCGACACTTCTCATCTCATTCGCTCTCGCCTGCCTAGAGATGAAAAAGTCACGCGAGACCGAAGCATTGACGCGCCGGGTGCTGGAGCTCGAGCCGGAGGAGATGTTGAAAGCGACGGCCTGCGCGACGCTGATCGAAGCCTTGCGGGTTGAAGGGAGGTTTCGCGAGGGGAACCGAATCGGCACTCGGTTGCTGGAGGAGAGCACCACGTCATTCAGTAGAACGATCGCGTACTACGAGATGGCGTTCAATCTGGCGGAGATGGAGGAGGACCTCGACCGCGCCCTCGAGTTCGCCCATCAGTCCCTGTCATTGTCTCCGGAGGAGCTGAAGCAGTTCCCGCTGGCCGCCATTGGCTGGGTGCATTTCAAGCGCCAGGAACTCGACAAGGCTGTTGATTTTCTGAGTCAGTCCAGCGATTTGGATCCTTCGGCGACGACATTGACTCATCTGGGCATGGCTCTGCTGGCCGCAGGCGAAGACAGCCGAGCCAAGACGGTGCTTGCCCGAGCCCGCCAGTCCGAGGTTCACGCTGCGTCGGTGCAGCAGCGAATGATGGACTGCATGAAAGATACGAGCCGCCTGCTCGAGCGCGTGCGCGAGCGGGAAAGGAAGTGAAGGAGGAGCAAGAAGTAACCCATGCGATGGAGTCGTTTCTACCTCAATACGGTTCGCGAGGTGCCCCGGGATGCGGAGGTGGCCAGCCACCGGCTGATGATCCGGGCCGGCATGATCCGCAAGGTCGCAGCCGGAATCTATACGTACTTGCCTCTCGGCTGGCGCAGCTTGTCCAAGTTGGAGACCATCGTTCGTGGGGAGCTGGCAAAAGCCGACTGCATCGAGCTTTCGATGCCCGCCGTGCAGCCGTCAGAGCTGTGGATGGAATCGGGTCGCTGGGACCGTTACGGCAATGAGCTGCTCAGAATAACGGATAGGCATGACCGCGAGTTCTGCTTCGGCCCGACTCACGAGGAGGTCATAACCGACCTGGTGCGTCATGACATCACCAGCTATCGGCAGTTGCCGGTCAATCTGTACCAGATTCAGACCAAGTTCCGCGACGAGATCCGGCCGCGGTTCGGACTCATGCGGGGGCGCGAGTTCCTGATGAAGGACGCCTATTCGTTTCATGCCGACGGCAGCGGCCTCGAAGAGACGTATCAGGATATGCGGCGGGCCTACGACAGGATCTTCACTGCCTGCGGACTCGACTTTCTGCGCGTCGAGGCGGATAGCGGTGCCATCGGTGGCTCCGTGTCCCACGAGTTCATGGTCACCGCGAAGACCGGGGAAAGTGTCGTCGTTCAGTGTCCGAAGTGCGGATACGGTGCCAACCAGGAACGTGCGGAAGCCGGAGATCTGGAGGCGCCGGAGCCGCAGGAGTCGACGCTGGCGTCGGAGGTGGCGACTCCAGGTAAGACGGGCGTCGAGGAGGTGGCCGAGTTTTTGAAAGTCGATCCGCGCCGGGTAGTCAAGACCTTGGTCTACGACACGGACCACGGCGTCGTCGCGGTGGCGATCCGGGGTGATCGCGAGCTCAACGAGGTCAAACTGGGGAATTTTCTCAACACGACGGCAGTCGAGCTTGCGGGCGAGGCGACGATCCTGGCCGCGACCGGTGCGCCGGTGGGATTTGCCGGCCCTGTGGGCTTGGCTCCCGACGTTCGGTTCCTCGCCGATGAATCGGTGCGCGCCCTCACCGCCTTCGTGTGCGGTGCCAACAAGGGCGACGCTCATTTGACGGATGTCGAGTGGGGTCGCGACGCCGCGCCGGAGGCGTGGGGAGACTTCCTCACCGTCGACGCGGACGACCCGTGTGGGCGATGCGGCAGCCCCTTGCAGGTCAGCAGGGGTATCGAGGTGGGGCATATCTTCAAGCTCGGGACCAAGTACTCAGAGCCCATGGGTTGCACGTTCGCCGATGAGAACGGAAGCGATCGCGCAATGGAAATGGGATGCTACGGATTGGGCATAGGCCGGACCGTGGCAGCTGCCATCGAACAGAATCACGACGAAAACGGCATCATTTGGCCGCTTCCGCTGGCACCATTCGAGGTCCTTGTGGCGCCCCTCAGCGACCGCGATCCGGCGTTGCTCGAAGTTGCAGAGAAGCTCTACGCGGAGCTTGCTGCTCAGGGCGTCGACGTACTGCTGGACGATCGCGCTGAGCGACCTGGCGTCAAGTTCAAGGATGCGGATCTGATCGGTTTTCCGGTGCGACTCGTGATCGGTGGAAAGTCTCTGGCGGAAGGGAAGGTCGAGCTTTCATTGCGCCGAGATCGCGAGAAGATGGCGGTCTCGGTCACCGATGCAGTCGAGAAGGTCGCAGAGCTTCTGCAACGTGAGCAACCCGGCGAGACTCAATAGAGCGGTCGCCTGAAACTCTCAGCGCGCGGAGCCTCATACGTTGAGATTTTCAGGAGCCGGAGCCAGCCGCTTTCCGAACGAGGGTGACATCGAGCGAGTGAATCCGATTGCCCGCCACGTCTCGCACCACCAGCTCGAGCGGTGGCAACTTGACGACGTCACCGGGTTTTGCGCTGCGTCCGAGCTCGGATAGCACGACACCGGCAACGGTGTCCTCGTCGCGGTCGCTGAACTCGACGGACAATGCATCTTCGAGGTCTTCCACCAGCATCGTGCCCGAGACTTGCCACACGCCGTCTGTCTTCTCGACACACTCGGGGGCCTCGAGATCGAATTCGTCCTGGATCTCACCGACAATTTCTTCGAGGACGTTCTCGAGTGTGACGATCCCGCTCACGCCGCCGTATTCGTCCAATACTGCTGCCAGATGAGCGTTCTCTCTACGCATGCGGCGAAGCAGTCGATCTAGTGTGAGGGTTTCGGGGACAAAGGCGATCTCGCGGCACAGATCCTGAAGCTGGGAGGGCATTGGATCGGCGCGGAAGAGGTCTTTGATGTGGACAAAACCGAGTATGTGGTCGAGATCGCTTTCTGCCAGTGGTAGCCGTGTGTGACCACTGTGGCGTGCCGTTTCGATGTTGTCTTGCATCGAGCGATTGGTCGAAAGATAGACGACATCGGCTCTCGGTACCATGATCTTTCGCACTGGGCGGTTAGCGAAAGTAAAGACGTTATCGAGGATGCGCCGTTTCTGCGTCGACAGGCGATCGCTGGCGGAGGAGGCGAGGATCCGACGCAGCTCCTCTTCGTCATGCCCCATCTCTGCTTCGCTGACCGGTTCGATGCCGAAAACGCGGAGAATGGCATTGGCGATGTGATTGAGAATCCAGATGGCTGGGTAGCTGACCTTGAAGAAGATCCAGAGTGGAATTGCGATCCACAAACTGGTCGGTTCCGGCTTGCGAATTGCCAGCGACTTCGGTGCCAGCTCTCCGAGGACGATGTGCAGAATCGTTATGGAGAGGAACGCCGCGGTGAGACTGATCGAGTGCACGAGGGCAGGTGAGCTTCCCGGCACTTTCGTGACGAGCGGCTCAATCAGCCAGGCGAACGCGGGCTCACCGATCCAGCCGAGCGCCAGGCTGGCGAGTGTGATCCCCAGCTGAGTCGCCGACAGATAAGCGTCCAGGTGACGGACCATATTCCGCGCCACCTTGCCGCGAAACTCGCCGCGCTGGACGTAGGGATCGATCTGAGTAGGTCGTACTTTGACCAACGCGAACTCCGCGGCGACGAAGAAGCCGTTGATCACGACGAGGATGAATGCCGCGCTCAGGCCGACCCACGGGTCGATGTCGAGTGCGGCTCCAGGGGGGCCGGAGAAGGCGAGAGTCGTCAGGTTCATGGTTGGTCATCCAGGCCGATGAGCATCTCAGCCAGCCGGCTGCATCACCCCTGCCGAGTCCCTGCTTCGGTATCGCGTGAGGTGCGCCGTCGAATGCGACAGGCAGTCGTCATCAGGAATGAGCTGGCTGAAGCCTGAATCTGGGGCCGGATGGGATGGTCCATGCGTTGGGATGTAGTCTAGCAGTCCGGCTGCGGGATACGCCATTCGGAGGGCGATTGTGGACTCGCGGCCCTGACCGTGAAGCCGCCGCTATAATCCGACACAGTTCGAAGAGGTGGTATATCCCGCCTCGAACACCGACCCTAGCCATCCGATCTTGAGCACGAACCGAGCACGATCAGTCGTTACCATCGCAGGATGTCTCACTTTCTGGTGCGGCGCGGCAATCGCCGAGTCCAATCGGATGGCCGGAGAGATCCGATTCGGCGATGCAGTGGCCAAATGGGGTATCTCTTTTCGTCACCATCAAGGTGGAGCCGGCGACTTCTTCATGCCAGAAAGCATGGGTTCGGGAGCCGTCGTGTTCGACTACGATGGCGACGGTGATCAGGATGTGTTGCTGGTCGACGGAGCGGCGATGCCGGGCTATGAGGGAGAGCCGCCTCTCTCCCGGCTCTATCGCAATGACGCCTCAGCGCGGTTCGTGGATGTCAGCATCCACTCCGGCATCGACGTCAAGGGGTACGGCATGGGAGGCACCGCCGCGGATGTCGACCTCGACGGGGACCTTGACCTCTACGTGACCGCCTGGGGCTCGAATCAGCTTTTCGAGAACCGGGATGGACGCTTCGTCGACGTCACCAGCCGCGCGGGTGTCGGAGGTGGTGAGGCGATGTGGTCGACCTCGGCGGCCTTTGGCGATGTGGACGGCGATGCGTATCCGGATCTCTACGTGGCCAACTACGTGGACTTTTCGCTCGCCAAAAACCCGATCTGTGGTCATAGGGAGCTTGGCCTGCGCTCGTACTGTCACCCTGATGTGTACGATGGGCAGCCTGACCGATTCTTTCGCAATCTCGGGGGCGGCGTTTTTGAGGATGCGACAAGCAGCGCTGGCTTTGGCGACGCGAAGGGCAAGGGGTTGGGAGTGATCTTTGGCGACATCAATCGCGATGGCAGCGTCGACATCTACGTGGCCAACGACATGACGGCAAATTACTTGTTCGAGAACCGTGGTGACGGCACCTTCGAAGAAACGGGGCTTTTCTCGGGGGTTGCGTTCAGCGACCAGGGGGCACCGGAGGCGGGGATGGGGGTCGATCTGGCCGACACTGACGGTGACGGGTTCGACGAGCTCATCGTGACTCACCTCGACATGCAATCCAATGCCCTTTACAGCAGCTCCGGAAGCGGTCTGTTCATGGATCGGCGGCACGAGGCGGCGCTGGCGAATCCGTCTCGTATGCAAGTGGGATTCGGGGTTGCCTTTGCAGATTTCGATTGCGACGCCGATGTAGATCTTGCCGTCGGCAATGGACATATCATTCACAACATCGATCAGTACGGTACAGGTTCCACCTACAAGCAGCGGAATCAGGTATTCCGCAACGACGGCACTGGACGGTTCGAGTTGGTCGAGGACGCGGGCTTCGAAGCAATTCATGCCAGCCGCGGCTTGGCGATTGGTGATCTCGACAGTGACGGCGATCTGGACCTGGTCGTCAACAACCTGGACGAGGAGGCGGAGGTTTATGAGAACCTGACGTCTTCTTGCGCCGGCTGGCTGGCGGTGGATGCGGCACCCGGAGTGCCGCCGCCTTTGGGAATCCGCGCCGAGCTGGTGACGACGAATCGACGACAGGTTCGCGAGATGCGGAGCGCGTCGTCGTACTTGTCACAGAACGCGTCGACATTGCACTTTGCTCACCCGCCGGAAGACGCGGAGCTGCTGGTGGTATGGCCGGGCGGAAGGCGCCAGAGTTTTGCCGGGTTCCACTTCGGACGGACTCTGCGCCTGTATCCGCGACCGCCCGCCGGCAGCTCGTCATCGGATCAGGTGGAAGCCGGCGACCGTTGACACCCTCAGCCGGCCTCTGCTAGCGTCCTCTGTCCTCGATCGGATCGGTCGGGAGTGCGAATCGCAGAGGCCCGTAGCTCAGCTGGTTAGAGCGCTACGTTGACATCGTAGAGGTCAGCGGTTCGAGTCCGCTCGGGCCTACCAGCACATTCAATCGGTCGCGGCAGGGGGAAACCGAGGCGCTTAGCTCAGCTGGTTAGAGCGCTACCTTCACACGGTAGAGGTCAGCGGTTCGAGTCCGCTAGCGCCTACCACATCCCGCTCTCGGGTGTTTGAGTCCTCACCATCGCAACTGAGCCATGCAGAGCCCAAGCAGAATCGTCCTGACGCTGCCTGATGGTTCGGCTCGCGAATGCGAGGCCGGTACAACAGCCCTTGACATCGCAGCCGCCATCGGCCCGCGTCTGGCAAAGGACGCCGTCGGCGCCGAGTTGAATGGTCGATTGGTGGATTTGCGTCAACCGCTCGACGCGGGTGGGGATTTCAGAATCATTACGACGCGAGACGAAGCGGCCGGTTCCTTCATCCGTCACAGTGCGGAACACGTTCTGGCGGATGCGGTGAAGCGCCTGTGGCCGGAGGTCGAGATTGACGTCGGACGACGCGACCACTCCGAGAAGTTCCAGTACGATTTCAGGTTTCCGCGCCCGTTTACCTCCGAGGATCTCGAGCTGATCGAGGCGAAGATGCGCGAGATTCTAAGGGAGGACAGTGTTTTCGAACGTGTCGAGATCGATCGCGAGGCGGCGGCGGGGGTTTTCGCCGCGATGGGAGAAACGCTGAAAGTCGAGCGCCTGAAGGACATTCCGGTTGGGGACGAGATCACTCTGTATCGGCATGGCGGCTTTACAGATTTATGCCGCGGGCCGCATGCCCAGCGAGCATCGCAGATCAAGGCGATCAAGCTTCTCGAAGCATCCGGAGTCTACTGGAAGGGTGACGAGTCGAGCGAGATGCTGCAGCGCATCTACGGAACGGCCTTTGCATCCCAGGACGAGCTCGATCGCTTCGCCGAGAATCTGGAGCTGGCTCGTCAGCGGGACCACCGGCGACTGGGAACCGAGCTGGATCTGTTCAGTTTCAACGAGCATGCCCCGGCAAGCCCGTTCTTTCATCCCAAAGGTGCATTTGTCTACAACGCTTTGATCGACTACGTGCGAGAGCGCAACCGTGACAACGAGTACCTCGAGGTTGTGACTCCGCAGATCCTCGACGTGGAGCTCTGGCGTACTTCAGGTCACTACGACAACTACCGCGAGGCGATGTACTTCGCAGAGGTTGATGAGCGGCAATTCGCTGTGAAGCCGATGAACTGTCCGACCCATTGCTTGATCTACGCCAGTTCCTTGCGCTCCTACCGTGATCTGCCGATTCGCTATGCCGACTTCGGCCGTCTGCACCGATACGAGCGCAGCGGCGTGACCTCGGGCCTCGCACGAGTGCGGTCCTTTGCTCAGGACGACGCCCACGTCTTCTGCACTTCTGAGCAGGTCGAGGCGGAAGTTCTGAAAGCGGTTGCCAGCATCCAGGAAATCTACGAGACTTTCGACTTTTCGGACGTTCTGATCGAGTTGTCGACACGACCGGAGAAGCGGTTGGGGACGGACGAGCTCTGGGACCGGGCGGAGGCGGCCCTCGCCGCGGCGCTGCGAACCGCGGGCATCGACTACGAGATCAAAGACGGCGACGGTGCGTTCTACGGGCCGAAGATCGACTTTCAGATCAAGGACGCGCTGGGTCGCCAGTGGCAGCTCGGCACGGTCCAGCTGGACTATCATTTGCCCCAGCGGTTCGAGCTCAGCTATATCGGTGTCGACGGCTCCGAGCACCGTCCGGTGATGATCCACCGCGCGATGTTGGGTTCAGTGGAGCGTTTCATGGGCATCCTGATCGAGCACACGGGGGGGGCGTTCCCAGTGTGGTTGGCTCCGATTCAGGCATTAGTGCTGCCTGTGTCCGAGAAATTCGCTGCCTACGGGACCGAGGTCCGGGACCGTCTGTGTCGCGCCGGCGTACGCTGCGAGCTCGACGATCGGAACGAAAAGCTGGGATATCGAATCCGTGAGGCTCAGGTGCGAAAAACCCCGTACATGCTGGTAGTGGGTGAGCGCGAACAAGAAGCGGGTGCAGTGGCTGTGCGGTTACGGAGCGGCGAGGATCTCGGCGCGCAACCGGTGCGCGAGGTAGCGACCCGGATCGTCGATCTCAGCGCCGGCAGGTCACGGGCACTGTGAGTGAGAAAAAGTGGTAACATCTGCCGTTCGGATAGGCGGTACAGACCAGCTCAGCCGCGGCGGCACAAGCAACACTATTGAAGAGAGTAGAGCGAAAATGCCCAAACAGAAGACTCATAAGGGCGCCAAGAAGCGCTTCAAGATCAGCGGTGGCGGCAAGGTGCTGCGCCATCACTCGATGTGCTCGCACATTCTCACCAAGAAAACGAGCAAGAGGAAGCGGCGGTTGCGTCGGCAGACAACTGCAGTAGGAAGTCTGGCGCGGGGCGTCAAGCGGCTGCTTCACGGATAGGTGTCGACATCAATCTGACCTTGCCGCAAGCGAGGTTACCGGCTTGTCGCGGAGGGAACCGTCCCGCCGGCCGGGTGAGATTTTCCGACTAGCGGTCGGAGCACGGAAACGAGGTTCGAGATGGCAAGGGTAAAACGCGGAAACAAGAAGACCAAGCGTCGCAAGAAGATACTGAAGGCGGCCAAGGGCTACTACGGAGCGAAGTCCAGAGCCCATCGCGTCGCCATGCAGGCGGTAGACCGGGCCGGGTCGTTCGCCTACCGTGATCGGCGACAACGAAAACGGGATTTCAGAAGTCTCTGGATCGTTCGCATCAATGCGGCGGCACGACTGAACGGTCTCTCCTACAACCGCCTGATTGGTGGTTTGAACAAGGCGGGATGCGAAGTTAACCGCAAGATGCTGGCAGATATCGCGGTGCGTGACCCACAGGCGTTTGCCGAGTTCGCGAGTCTTGCCAAGGGCGGTTTCGAGCAACCGACCACAACCGAAAGCTGAGCGTGACTTCCGACGGGGCGTCGCCGGCAGTTGCCGAAGCGCTTGCCGCGCGTCTGCGGGAGTTCGACGGGGAGTGCGCCGCGGTTGCCGGCCGCGGCGACTGGGAAGCTCTGCGGGTGCGGTGGCTGGGCCGCAAGCGGGGCATTGTGCGCGAGCTTCTCAGCGGCATCCAGGACATCTCGCCTGCCGACCGCAGGGCCTACGGCCAGGGCGTCAACCGGCTCAAGCAATCGGTCGAGAGAAGGCTGGCGGAGATAGATCGAGAGCTGGGCGTGCGGGAAAACGCCGAGATTCGGCGCTCGGCGGCGATAGATGTCACCCTCCCGGGACGCCGTCGGTCACTCGGAAGTACGCATCCGGTCAATCTGGTGACCCGAGACATCGCACGAATCTTCTTCGGTCTCGGGTACAGCGTCGCCGAAGGGGACGAGGTCGAAGACGATTTTCACAATTTCGAAGCCCTGAACTTCCCGCCGGACCATCCCGCTCGCGACGAGCAGGATACGTTCTTCCTGGAGGACGGGCGACTGCTTCGGACG
>JAOTUP010000208.1 GCA_029863825.1 Acidobacteriota bacterium
ACTATCCAGACAAACTGGCCGAATTCGGCCGTGAGGCTCGAAAACGCTACGAGACGACCGTCGACGCGGACCTCACCGTGGCCTCGCTCGAGCGACTCATGGCGAGGAGTGCGGCCGAGAAATCAATCGTCCGGGCAACCCGCGATGAGTAGCCGCGAAACGCCGCCGGATCCGGTCCCCGGGGCTCTCCACCGCCCGTCCTATCGCCTCGTCTACATCATCGGATCCGGACATTGCGGTTCGACGCTCCTGACGCTTCTCCTCAACGGCCACCGCGACGTGCTCGGTTTGAGTGAGATCGGCACGATCGGCGACCACGTTCGCCAGCAGGAGCCGGAGAGAACGCTCGACGCTTCGCCATGGAAGCTCGTCTGTGCCGACTACGAGCGCTCGACCGGCACTGCATTCAGTTCCATCGACCTGTCCTTTCCTGCGGCACGGACTCTTCTGCGCTGGAGTCCGCAGGAGGTTAACGAGTGGGTGGGACCCAACCGTGCTCTCTTCGACGCCTGGGCGCGCACGAGCAAGACCGGTCTTCTCGTCGATGCCTCGAAATCGTGGCAACGTCTCTATCTTCTGCACAGGTCCGGCTGCTTCGATCTCTCGGTCATCCATCTCGTCCGGGATGGCCGGGCCGTCCTCAACTCCTACCTCCGCAAGTACGAGTTACCCGGCTTTGCTTTCACCAAGTGGCCCAAAGTCACACTTGCCGCTCTGCTTCTGAAACGGCGCATCGACCCGTCGCGCTGGCTCGACGTCCGCTACGAAGACCTGGCCCGGAGTCCGCAGCGGGAGCTCTCCCGGATCTGCGGCTTTCTCGACATTGCCTTCACCCCAGAAATGCTGAGGTATCGAAGTCACGAATTCTACGGCCTCGGCGGAAACCGTATGCTGGCAGGTTCCGGAGAGGCGATACGGCTCGACGAGCGATGGAAGGAGGAGTTACCGCGCCGCTATCGGTTCCTCTTCAGCCTCTTCTTCGGCTGGCTCAACCGGCTCGCCGGGTCCCGCAATGGTCGCTAGTCGAGCCCCCGCGGGTTACTCGGTCGCTCAGTCAGCGTGTACACTTCAGCCACTGCGGGTACACCAGCCTGGGGTCGGCTCCCGATGACACGTGTGGAAGAAGACAGTGCCGTCGAGTCTGCGGCGAGCGCTGAGGTCGAGGCTCGTCTCCATTCGCTGCTCATTGTCCGGCCGACTCTCGCTCAGGGCGGCGCCGATCGTGTCACGATCACGCTGCTGGAGTCGCTCGACCGATCCGTCGTCGACCCGTCTCTCGCCTTGTTTCGCCGTGAGGGAGTGTACCTCGACCGCGTCCCCGACGACGTCGAGCTCCTGATTCTGGGTGCGCGAAGCCTGTGGACCGCCTGGTGGCCGCTGGCCAAGCATATCCGACGGCACTCGCCGGATATCGTCTTCTCGACGTGCAGTGGTACGAACGTCGCGTTATGTATCGCCGGACTGCTCACGGGTGGACAATCGCGACTGGTTCTATCCGAGCGCAATGTCCTTTTTCGCGACCAACCGCTCCTCAAGAAATGGCTGATCATCGCCGCCAAACGTCTTCTCTACCGGGCCGCCGACTGCGTTACTGCCGTTTCCACCGGCGTTGCCGACGATCTCACCGCTTATCTCCGTGTCGAGCCGCACCGCATCCGCACCGTCTACAACCCGATCGTCGGGTCGGAGCTCGAACAACTGGCCGCAGAGAATGTGCCGGATATGGCCCCTGCAGCCGGCGATCCCCTCATTCTGGCTGCCGGCCGACTCGTGCCGGCGAAGGGCTTCGATGTGCTGCTCGACGCCTTCGCGGTGGTGAATCACCATCTGCCGGCTCGCCTGGTGATTCTCGGCGAAGGTCCGCAACGCGACAATCTCGAACGGCGAGCCGCCGACCTCGGATTGGCGGATCGCATCTTTCTTCCCGGATTCGTGAGGAATCCACTCAGCTATATGGCCCGCTGCGATGTCTTCGCGCTGTCGTCGCGGCACGAGGGACTGCCGGGAGTCCTCATCCAAGCCATGGCCTGCGGCGCCGCGGTCGTCGCAACCGACTGCCATGCCGGGCCGCGCGAGATCATCAGCAATGGCGCCGATGGCCTCCTGATCCCAGTCGATGATTCCCGGAAGATGGCCTCTGCACTGCTCGACCTGCTGCAGAACCCCCAGCTTCGCCAGCGCTTGGGAGCGGCAGCGAGGCAATCCGTCGCTCGTTTCCAGCGCAAGGCCGTCGTCGCCGACTACCTGGATGCTCTCATCGGGGCACTGCCGCCATCACCAGGGAACGCGTCCCGACCGGGCAGCTCCCTTGGAACCGTCAACCCGAACTGAAAGACCATGAAACGGGTCGACTTTCTTCTCTCCAACAATCGCCATCATGTCGACATGATGGCTCCGGTTGTCGATCGGCTGACCGTTGACGGCGGCATTCACTGTCGCCTCCTTTCGCTCTGCGAAGTTCGCGGGTTACCGTCGCCGACCAACCGATTCCGGTCGGCCGGTGCTGCGGTTCGGCGCCTCCTTCCACTTCCGCTTCGCCGCGGCTGGATGGCTGATGTGGCGCGATCTGTCAAACAGCGCCCGACCTCTCACTCCGTTTCTCGGTCCCTGCTGTGGAGTCTGGTTCTGTCGCCGCGTCTCGCGATGCTCTGGTCTCGACCCCCCGATCTGGTCGTGCTGCCAAACGATGTCGCGTACCCCTACGACCGAATCGTCTCGAAGCTCGAGAGCCGGCGCATCCCCTTCCTCCTCATGCAGGAGGGCATCCGCTTCCCACTGCCCGGAGAACCTGAAGACCGAGTGTACGGAGCCTCCAGCGCCTGTGCGGTGGCAGCGTGGGGGAAGTCCAGCGCCGCCTACTTTCGATCGGTTGGCGTCGACGAGAATCGGCTGCATCTCACGGGAAGTCCACGATTCGACGCCATCAACTCGATCGATTGGCAGCAGATGGCGCAGTCGATGCCTTTCTGGGGAGCCCTCGGCCCGCGTAACCTGTTGCTCCTCACCAACCCGATCGACGACCAAGGTTTCTGCTCGACGAAGGAGAAGCACGAGCTCGTTCGCCGTTTTGTCGATCATCTCGAGCCCCTCCTGAATGAAGGCGAGATCCGCCTGATCGTGAAGCTTCACGCCGGCGAATCGTTTGAGCTCTACGAAAGCGCTTTGCGCGGTGCTTCCGCCTGCCACAACGTCGTGATCCTCACCGACACTCCGCTGTATCCGCTTCTGGCAGTGGCAGACGCCGCGGTCATCCTCGCGTCCACAGTCGGTCTCGAAGCTTTGTTGTTCGATGTCCCTCTCGCCGTCCTCGAGATTCCGAGGCACGGATTCATCTTCGACTACGTCGACCGTGGAGGGGCGAGAGGACTGAGGGCTACTCACGAACTGCCGCACGAAGTGCGAAAGCTCTTGCACTATGATTCCAAGGATGTGGCAGCCTATATATCTCATCACCTGGCAACGACGACGGAGTCGGCGACAATTGTGAGTGACCTGATAGCCCGTCTCGCCGACCGTCGCCACACGGGCGGATGAGTTCATGCCCGTCCGACCGCTCCACGCTTTCTTCCTCCTCGGCCTGCCTGCCCTTGTCTTCTCGGCGTTCCTCACCGAGATCAAGCTCATCCCGTCGATCGCCAACAATGTCGGTCTCTTCGAGATCCTCGGAGGGCTGGCTATCGTCCTGTTCGCGATAACCAGCAGCCGCCGATCGCTGGTCGGAAACCCGATCATCAATCTCACCGGCTTTCTCTTTGTGGCTGCGGCTATCTCGCTGATCAACATCCCGCAACCCACCCTCGTCAGTGGACTCATCCAGACGTCGATCCTGCTATTCCTGTTTCTGTTCCTGTTGGCTCTATACAACCTGTTCCTCACCCACCAGGTCAATCCCGGGTATCTTCTTTGGCTGATCACCCTGGCAACCGCCATCGTCGGGCCATGGATCTTGCGCCAAGGCTTTCTATTCGAGGGCGATCTCGACGCCGTCGGTCCATTTCGCAACCGCGCGCACATGGGTATCTACATGCTCACGGGCTTCTGGCTGGTGATGATTTATGCCTTTTGGCCGGACCGGCGGCGGCGCTGGATTCGCATGGCGGTCACGATCGCGGCCATCGCTTTCTGTTTGTACGCTGTGGCCATATCGGGCCGACGCTCAGCGTATTTCTCCCTTTTCCTCGGACTTGCCGCGCTGGTGGTCGTATTCCCGCTACTGATCCGCCGCCGCCGCGTGAGCGTCGCAGCCGCGGTGGCTTTCTCGATCGGCGTTCTCGCGCTCCTTTACACCCAGGGGCCAGGAGTGCTGCCGCGCAGTGAGTTCTTCCGCTCGCGAGTCGGCCTCGTCGGAAGCCGTCTCAGAAGCGCCACCGACGCGGTCTCGGGACAGTCGACCGAGGGATTCATGGCGCTGCAAATGCAAGGCGTCAATGCCGCCGTTCACGCTCACCCGTTGATCGGAGTTGGCTGGGGGAGCTTCCACGAGTTCGAGCTCAATGCGACCCGCCACGAAGTCCACAGCACGCCCCTTCGATTCCTCGCCGAAACCGGCATCGCCGGACTAGCTCTCTACTCGCTCTTGATGATCCACATTTTGTATCGCTCGACCCGCCTCCTGGTGAGCATGCGCGCCTCGCCCTACGCTGGAAGCTACCTCGTTCTGACGGTGGCGATCTGGAGCTTGTCGGTGAGTTACCTCTATAACCGGCACATTACCGAGAGGACTTTCTGGCTGCTCCTCCTGGTTCTACTCGTTCTTGAGGCGTTCGCCGAGGGCTACCGTCAATCACATGAAAGGGAGGCCGCAGCGCTGGAGCCACCACCACAGTCGGTGTCGGCGCTGGTTTCAGCCGGCACCGCATTCAGGCACGCGAACGGCATCCAGGGCAGCAACCAGCCGCCGCAGGCGGTTCGCGAACTATCCTCCGGGTCAAGACCCTAGCTCGGTCGACCCAGCACATCG
>JAOTUP010000209.1 GCA_029863825.1 Acidobacteriota bacterium
GCGGCCAGCGAAAGTCTGGTGGAAGGCATCAAAACCCTGGAGACCGCGCTCGAGCTCGCTCCCGAGAATGCCCGGCTCCACCTCCAACGTGCCGCCTTCGGCCAGGAAGAGGGAGATGCCGAGAGCGCCCTGCGTCACCTGGATATGGCGCTTGGCCTGGCGCCGGATTTGCTCGAAGCCCGAATCGAGAAGGCCTCGTATCTGAGCAGGCTCGGGCGGATGGACGAGGCCGAAGCGCTGCTTACCGAAACTCTTCGGCGGCATACCGACGACGCCGAGGTCAACGTTCTCTACGCGCAGCTGGTCGAGATGCGCAGAGCGGATGTCGGCGCCGCGGAATCGAGACTGCGACGAGCGGCGGCGCGAGATCCCTACTTGGCGTCCGCCTGGCGGGCATTGGCCAGCCTGCTCGACCGCCAGGGGAAGACCGCCGAGGCGCAAGGCGTCCTCGAAGACGGTCTCGCCCACATTCCGCAGAATGCTGAACTGCATGGCGATCTCGGACTGCTCCTGGCGCGAACCGACGCGCCGACGACCGCCTTCCATCTGCGCGAAGCCATCCGCCTGGGCACGCACCCGCGGCAGGATCTTCAAAGCACTCTCGCGAGCTGGCTGGCGACTCATTCGGAGGCCGGAAACGCAGATGCGCTTCCCTCGACAGCGAGTGAGGAAGGCACCCTCCATGCTCGCAACCGGCGAGCCATCGAGGTGTTCCAGCAAGGCGACACCGAGGCGGCCGTCTCGGCTCTGGAAGCTCTGGTGACCGAGCATCCGGACTACGCGCCGGCATGGATCAATCTCAGCTGGATCGCTCTTGATCGAGAGAAGTTCGAGGACGCGGCGCGACATGCGAACCGCGCTGTCGAGCTCGATCCGGCTTCAAGTCGGGCCTGGAGCAACCTCGGACGCGCTCGCGAGGCGCAGGGCCGCCCTGCAGAAGCCGAGCCGGCCTATCGAAGCGCCGTCGAGAATCAGGGAAACGACTGGCAAACACGTCTCAGATTGTCGTTGCTGCTCTTCAAGAGCGGCCGCGAAACCGAGGCGACACAAGAGCTTGCGCGAGTCGAGGAGCTGGCAACGAGCAATCCCGAGGCACGATTCCGATTGGCCACGATCTACGACGACCGTGGAGATGGTCCGCGGGCGCGCCTCCATTACGAGGCGGTGGTCCGTCTCGCACCGAGCCATCCTCTGGCAACAGCAGCCCGGGAACGCCTCCGCGCCGCCTTTTGATTATAGTTTGATTATGGTGACAGGATACCTAATTCAACGCGGTGAATCCGGCCGCGGACGAAATCGCGACGCGAGACTCACTCTCTCTCGAGTCTCTTAACTTACATGCGACATTACGCGCCTACCTTAGTAACACCTTACATAGGCGGAACCGGGCCAAAACCCCTACACTCGGGCCTCTTTTGGGCGCTCGGCCCCGAGCGGTGAACGCCCCCGGTGAGCTGAGAGAGACGGCCATGACGAATCCCCAGACGCCCGACCCTGCAATGGATCCCCGCCTCCTGCTGACAGCGATCGAGTCGGCGGCCAACGCGATCTTCATCACCGGCGTCGACGGAACGATCCAGTGGGCCAACCCGGCTTTCGAGCGATTGACCGGCTATTCGGTGGCCGAGGCGGTGGGCAAGACGCCGAACCTCTTGAAATCCGGCCGTCAGGACGCGACTTTCTACCGCGATCTGTGGCGCACCGTGCTCTCAGGCGAGGCCTGGCACGGCCGAGTCGCCAACCGGCACAAGTCCGGGAGGCTCTACACCGCCGAGCAGACCATAACCTGATTCGCGGCGACGACGGCGCCCTCGAGTGCTTCGTCGCGATTCACGAGGACATCACGGCGCGCCTGGCCTCCGAGGAGAAGGTCGCCTACATTGCCCTTCACGACTCCCTGACCGATCTGGGGAACCGCTACGCCCTCGACGACCGTCTCGACATCGAGCTGAACCGGGCGCGCCGCCTCGGCTCCTGCGTCGCCGCGCTCTGGATCGACCTCGACAACTTCAAGGACGTCAACGACACCTTCGGCCACTCGGTGGGCGATGCGTTGCTGATCGCGGTGGGCAAGCGTCTCTCCAGTGCCTTGCGGGATGTGGACCTCATTTGCCGTCTGGGTGGCGATGAGTTCGCCGTCGTCGCGCCCGACATCGACGGCAGGAAGGCTGCCGCCAACCTGGCCGAGCGCCTCCTGGCCACCTTCCAGAAGCCCTTCACTGTCGAGGCGCAGGAGATTTTCTCCAGCGCCAGCATCGGCGTGACCATCACTTCGGTCAACCCGATCTCCAGGGCCGACTTCATGAAGCAGGCCGACCTGGCCCTCTACCGCACCAAGAGCGAAGGGCGGAACGGCTACAGATTCTTCGAAACCGAGATGGACGTCGAGATCAGGCGCCGCATGCGCCTGGCCCAGGATCTCCATCGAGCCGTGGAACGCGGCGAGCTTTTTCTCGAGTACCAGCCCCAGGTCGCCCTCGGCGACCGGCGAATTGTCGGCGTGGAGGCGCTGGTGCGGTGGCAGCATCCGCAGCTGGGCGTCATCCCGCCGACCGAGTTCATTCCGGTGGCCGAGAGCTCCGGCCTCATCGAACAGGTCGGCGCATGGGTACTGCGGGTCGCCTGCACGCAGGCCCGCGCCTGGCAGGATCGCGGACTGCCGCCTTTTCCCATCGCCGTCAACATCTCAGCTATCCAGCTGCGCGATCCGCGTTTTGCCGACAGCATCGCCGAGCTCCTGGCCGAGCTGGGACTGGCTCCTGAGTACCTCGATCTCGAGCTCACCGAGCGCGTCCTGATGGACGGGAGTCCGCTGACTGACAAAACCCTCCAGACCCTCAACGGCATGGGAGTCGGGATCTCCCTCGATGACTTCGGCAAAGGCTACGCGTCTCTCGACTATCTGCGCCGGTATCCGCTGAGCAAGGTCAAGATCGATCAGTCGTTCGTCCACGACATGGAAACCAACTTCAAGAACGCCACCATCGTCAGCGCCGTCATCGACCTCGCCTCCAAGCTCGGACTCAGAGTCATCGCCGAAGGCGTCGAGCCGCAGGCGCTCCTCGAGCGCCTGGTCGCTGAAGGGTGTGAGCAGGTGCAGGGCTTCTATTTCAGCAAGCCACGCTCAGCCGATGGTCTCGAGCGCCTCTTCACCACCGGCAATGACCGGATACGGGCCCATCCTCCCGACTGAAGAGACCACGACGGGCAGACAGTTCGATAACCTGAAGCCGGCGATTTCAGCGCTCAGCTCGAGCAGGGACTATATCTCTTGACGTGGAGCCTTCAATCGCGTTGTCACCGAATCCCAGCCCATCTCCACGACGCCGGAGGCTGCTAGATGTCGAGATCGGGATCGAGGACGGCGGCGAAAGTACCGTCCACGGTGAAGCCGTTTCGTAGGATGATCGTCCCGCCGGCGCGGAAGGCCACCTCGGCGCCGACCTGGATGACGTAGCTGGTTCCCGAGTCCAACGTGCGGCAGGCGGTCTTTTCCACTCCCGTCCCGGTCTCGACCGTCTCCGGCAGGACGCGGTCCAGGATGCAGGTCGGAATCGTCATGCCGTCCATCGCCTGACCGGTTACCGACGCCGCGCCACACGCCAGGCCCGTCGCCGTCGCGGTATTGCTGATCGAGCCGCTACTCACGTCGCCGGCGGTGACCGTGTAGGTCGCGGTGCAGCTCGCCGCGGCCCCGTTTTCCGCCAGCTGCGGCACTGGGTTGCCGCCGGGGCAGGTGATCGCGCTCAAACCCGGGTGAGGGTCGGTCACCGACACCGACGCGAGCGGGAAAGGATTCGGGTTCGTCACGTCGTAGCCGTAGGTGAGGACATCACCCTCGTCGAGGCTGGTCGGATCGCCCACGTTGTTGGTCAGCTCGGCGCTTGTGGCCAGAGTGATCTGCGGCTGGAGCGCCGCCAGCGCTTCCACCGCATCGACCAGGCCGAATCCCGAGAGCGGGTCTGGCCCCGCGCTCTCGATATCTCGTGCCCGGCAGGTCAAGAGCTTGCCGATGCCCGAACCCGTCAGGTTTGGCTCCGCATCCAGCATCAGCGCCGCCACCGCCGCCGCGTGTGGAGCCGCCGCCGACGTGCCGACGAAGTTGGGAAAACCGTCGCCTTCGAACGAGCCCCCGGGGTCCGGATCCTCAGCTCCGAAGAAGCTGGTGTTGACGACATCGGGCGCGGCCACGTCCGGTTTGAATCGGGTCACCGGCGCGCCCGGCAGCGGGCTCCCGCTGCCGGTGAAGTAGAACGGCAGATCACCGCCCAGCGAGCTGAAGGGCTCGACGTCGATCTGCGTCGTCGGCGGATCGACCGTCCCGCCCGAATCGATCTCCTCGTAGAACGAGGCGCCGACCGCAACCACGCCCTCAGCCGCCGCGTGGCCGTAGATCTGGAAGGTGTCGAAGATCCCGGCCTCGAAGCAGAAGCTCCTGGTCGATGTCGAGCAGTCGGCCGCCACTTCCGAGTCGCCGAGACTGCATCCGTCGCCGAAAGCGACGACGCGAAAGCGCACGTCCGACGGCAGGGGCCCGCCGGCACGGCTGCAGAACCGGTCGACTGCCAGGTAGACCGTCTCGCGATCAGCAGTCGGCGAGAAGTTGAAGTAGCTCGTCGTCTCGACCGCATCGCCCTTGGGCACCGTCCCGCCACCGCTGCCGCAGCCCTGACGATCGGGCGGTCCAGGAACATCGTAGCTGCAGGTCTCCGGCGTTTCACCCGTACACAGCGCAAGGTTGAGATCCGTCGACGCGCCACTGCCTCCCAACGACTCGAACGGCTCGTTCCACTGCAGCACCAGCGTGATGCCGCAGTTCCACGCCAGGTTGATCGCGGCGTAGGGATCGTCGCCACCGAAATCGTGAAAGTCCTCGCCGCTCAGACCCGTCGGGTCGTCGGTCGCCGGAACATCATCGACATACATCTCATCCAATCCCACCCCCGCCTCG
>JAOTUP010000211.1 GCA_029863825.1 Acidobacteriota bacterium
TGCCATCTTCTTGCAGGAGCTGCGAGCCGATGACTTGTACCACCATGTGAGCCAGGCCTTCGCGGTGCTGCTCCCGGTGAGCACCGTCGGCGTCATGGGTGACAGTCGTACCTACGAAAGTGTCATCGCGCTGCGTGCGGTGGAAACGCAGGATTTCATGACTGCAGATTGGAGCCCGCTGTCGCATGAATTCCTGGGCAAAGTGGCGAACCGCATCGTCAACGAGGTGCGCGGCGTGAACCGTGTCGTCTACGACGTGACCAGCAAGCCACCGGCGACCATCGAGTGGGAGTAGTCGGCTTGTAGCCGTAATCGGCGGTGCTCGGAGCTCAGGCGCCGCCGCCTTCCGCTGTGCCGCTGTCGTCTGAGATAGTGCTCGGCGGGCTCATCAGAAGCGGGAGCAGCTTGTTCGCCTTCCTCTTGAGAATGGAGGCGAGTCGTTGCGCCAGATATTGCTGAAGCGCTCTCGGATCGCTGCCGCGAGTGCCTTGGTAGTCGATCCAGCCGCCTGCCATCATGCCATGGCCGCCACCTTTTCCGCGCCGACCCAGCAGCCGGCGCATCAGATTCCCCGCATCCGCTCTGGAGTTCGTGGTGCGGATCGACACGTAGATGCGGCCGCCGTGGATACCTGAGCACATGGACCAGGTCTTCCCCTCGAGGCGAAGCATGAGGTCGGCAATTTCCGGCACGATGTCGGGTTGATCCAGTTCACCGAGTTGACTGACGACGAGCGAGCCCACAGCCTGGAGATTCTCCAGCGCTTCGTGGAGATTTCGAAAATAGCTTAGGGGCAGCCTCGGCTGCATGATCCTGGCCAGCGCCTTGAGATCAGCCTGTGGCAACAATTCGTCGAAGAGTGCCTTATCGGGCAGCGAGAATTCGCGAGCAAAATCCTGTGTCTCCGAGCGAACGGCATAGAGGAACGCCGTTGCCTCCTTCTTCGTCAGATCCCAGCCAGCGGCTGCGAGATACTCCGCGACAATCGTCGCCGTAGCACCATAGTCGGTTCGAATATCGGTGAATGCGACTTTTCGTGTCAGGCGCCGTATCGGGTGGTGATCGAAGACGATATCCGGGAGGAGATCGTTGAGCTGGTTGTTGCCGGTGGAAGGCTGCGCATCGACGAGAGCGAAGTGCTTGTAATGAGACCAGTTCAAGTGTCTGACGTGGCTCAACCGCGCTCCCAGAACCTTGACCATTTCCTGGTTCTCTGCGCGTCCTATGATGCCGCCATAGGCGATCGTCGCCTGGCGACGAAATGCGCGGCGGAGCAGCTTCGCCAGCCCGGCAGCCGCGGCGATGGAATCCGGATCGGGATTGTCATGCGTGAGAACGAGCCAGCGGCCGGCTGCCGACTTGCGGCGCACGAACTTGGCGAAGATCTCAAAACGCTCACGCGTTCTTTCGGTCAGCATAGGAGGAGCGAGTTTACAGGAAGAGGGGGCAGCGGGTCATCGAGGCCGACGCGGATTCGGTTCGATGAATATCTTTCCGGGGTTGAGAATCCCCACGGGATCGAAGGCCTCCTTCAACCGGCGCATGACGTCAATGAGAGCGTCCGACCGGAGGAGCGGCAGGAATCGTCGCTGAGTCCAGCCGATGCCATGTTCACCGCTGATCGAGCCGCCGAGAGCGATGACGGCGGCAAAAAGCTGGCTCTCGGCCGCGTCCCGTCGCCGGGTCCAGGCCTCCTCGGAGAGACTACCTTTGAGCAGGTTGACATGCAGGTTGCCATCTCCTGCGTGGCCGTAACATACGGCCTCGAGGCCCTGTTCGCTGGCTGCGCGACGTGCAGCATGGACGAGCTCGGCGAGCGCTGAGCGCGGAACGACGGTATCGGCCTCCTTGTAGGCTGAGAGGCCCTTGACCGCTTCACCCACCCGGTCACGAATGCGCCACAAGCGGCGTTGATCCGAGGCGTCAATGGCGACGATGGGCTCGCCCGCCATGTCGCCGGCGAGATCGTCGGCGATCCGCCGAGCGTCGTCGATCAGACTTTCGGCGTCTCTACCGTCGAGCTCGAGCAGCAAGAGGGCTTCGAGGGCGTCCAACCCTCTCGGCAGGGGTTCGATCGTTCCGACTGCCTCGAGAGCTCGACGTTCGAGTATCTCGCAGGCGGCCGGATTGTGGCCGCGGCGGAAGATCTCGGTGACGGAAGAGGCTGCGGCTTCCAGGTCGGCAAACGGAAGTGCCAGGGTCAGGCGGGCCGGGGGGAGCGGCACGAGTCGCAGTGTTGCTGCAGTCACGACGGCCAGCGAGCCCTCTGATCCGATGAGAAGCTGGGCAAGGTCGTATCCCGCCACGTCCTTTCGGTTGTCGCCGCCGATGCGCAGGATTCGACCGTCCGCGAGTACGGCCTCGAGACCGAGCACCCAGCGCCGCGTCGAGCCGTACTTGCAGGATCTGGGGCCGGCGGAGTCTTCGGCGATGTTGCCGCCGATCATGCACCGCTCGTGGCTCGCCGGGTCGGGAGGATAGAAGAGTTTCTGCTCCTCGAGATGTCGCTGCAGCGTCCCGGTGACGACGCCCGCCTCGACCTCGACCAGAAGATTGCGGTCATCGACGCGCCGGATTCGGTCGAGCCGCTCGAGTGAGAGTATCCAGCCACCGTGCACCGGGAGCGCTCCACCCGAGAGTCCGGTGCCACCGCCACGGGGTGTGACAGGCACGCGATGACGGGACGCCAGCTCCAGGACCTTGGCCACGTCGCCAGTCGAGCGGGGTCGTACGACGGCATCGGGAAGAAAGCACAGGTCCTCCGTTTCGTCGCGGCCGTAGCGTCGCAGCACGTCGATGTCGGACTTCACTCCATCGTCACCGACGACTTGACGAAGTGTGAGCAGCAGATCCTGAGGAGAGCCGAACATGTCCTCCCGAGCAGAATAGCCTAAACCGCGCTATTCTCAAGCGCGTCTGCGGGCCACTGAGTGGGGTGTTGACGGCGAGAGTGGTCCCGCTCGAGCCTGGGGTCTGGAGATGAGGGCCGATTGAAGAAGACCGAAGGAAAGGACTTGCGACGATTGGGCGTCTCGCTCGCCATAACGATGTCTCTCATCTCAGCTATCTTCGGAGGCTCGGGACGTGGGCGAGCCGGTGCCGCGCCCGAGCCGCTTCCTTCAACGGATCGTCTGGCAGACCTGCTTGACCGCTACGTCATTGCGGGTGGCGTCGACTACCGCGGTCTGGAGACGGATCGGGATGCTCTTGACGCGTTTCTCGACTCGGCTCGAGGCGCGACGCCCGACGCCTCGCCTCGAGATGAAGCCCTCGCCTTCTGGATCAACGTCTACAACTCCGCGGTGCTGCACCTCGTTCTCGAACGTATTCCTGGGTTGGAATCGGTCATGGATGTCGACGGTTTCTTCAAGGGGCTGACTGTGGAGGTTGCCGGCGAGTCCATGACTCTCAATGAGATCGAGGCCCGCGCCCTCGCCTTCGGCGATCCGCGGGTACACTTTGCCGTCGTCTGCGCCTCGCAAAGCTGCCCGGATCTGCGCGGCGAACCCTATCTCGCATCCGAGCTCGACTCTCAACTCGATGATCAGACTCGCTCGTTCCTGGCCGATCAGATGAAAGGTGCACGCCTGGACAGCGACAAGAACGTCCTGTGGCTGTCCTCGATCTTCAAATGGTATGGCGGCGATTTCGCCGGTGGCACCAATGCCATGGCCTACTTGTTGCGAGCCAGGGTGTTGAAGTGGGTCGCACCGTATCTCCCGAATGGCCTCGAGACCGAGGTCAGCAAGACTTCGCCGGCAATCCGCTATCTGGACTACGACTGGAGCTTGAACGAGCGCGAACGCTAGTGGCCGGGGGAAAGCAGCGAAAAGGCGTCCCTGTCGTCGTCGACCTTGCTGCCGATCGACTCGCCGCAGACCGTGCAGAGATAGTCGTATTTGTTGCCCGTGGGCAAAACGATCAGCAGGCGCTGTCGCACGGGCTGCGATGTCTTGCAGCGGGGGCAGTAGAGCTCAGAGGCTTCGAATTGTTCGAATTGGTCACCTGTCGGCACGTCGGGACTCCCTTTTCCAATCCATGATAGCGCCAGTATCGGCATCGCGAAAGTCCGAACGGACAGCGTGGAGACTTTCATCGCGGGCTGCTAGGATTGGCGGCCATTGCGAGCGCTGGGAGACCAATTGCGGTCGCAGCGTCGAGGCGGGGGGGGGTCGAGATGATTCGAGAGCTGTTTCACATTGGTCCTCTGGCAATCAGCCCCTTTGGGGTGATGATGGTGGTCGCCTTCCTGGCGGCGTGGGCGCAGCTTCGCTGGGGTCTGCGGCGCTTGGATGTGGGCGATGAAGAAGATGCCAGCGCTCTTCTGCTTGCGGCCGGAATAGGCGGCATCGTTGGCGCTAAAATCTACTACGCGGCGCTTCACCGCGATTGGCATTTTCTCTTCGACCGCTCGGGGCTGGTCTGGTACGGGGCGGCCATCCTCGGGACCTTGTCGGTGCTTTGGGTCATCTGGCGCCGGCGACTTGACCCGTGGCCGACGGTTGATGCCGCTGCACCCGCGGTCGCCCTGGGATACGGCATCGGTCGCATCGGGTGCTTCTTCGTCGGAGACGACTTCGGGTATCCGACGAGTCTGCCGTGGGGAGTGAAGTTCAGATACGGGCTTCCGGCACCCACCACCGCCGACTTCATGCGCCGCGAGTATGGCGCCGAAATCGCTCCCGGCGTCGGCGCGGACGAGTTGATTGCCGTCCATCCCACGCAATTGTACGAGACGATCCTGGCTTTGTTGATCGCGGCGCTGGGCATCTGGTGGATGCGCCGCCAGCCGAAACCGGGAAGCGTCGGCCTGACGCTTTTCGCCTTTTTGGCGGCGGAGAGGTTCGCGGTCGAGTTTCTGCGCGCCAAAGACGATCGCTTCTTCGGTCAGTTCACCGTCGCACAACTGCTCAGTGTGGCTTTCATCGTCCTGTGCCTGATCCTCTT
>JAOTUP010000212.1 GCA_029863825.1 Acidobacteriota bacterium
TGCCTGTGGCCACGATGTCCACATAGCAGTTGCCCTCGGTGTCGCCAAAGTCCTGGCGGCGATGCGGGACGGTTTGGCCGGCACCGTGGTCTTTCTCTTTCAGCCCGCAGAGGAAGGGCCGCCGCCCGGAGAGAAGGGAGGCGCGGAGCTCATGCTCGAAGAGGGCGTGTTTTCCGAGCTCCGGCCTCAAGCGATCTTCGGCCTGCACTCGTGGCCGGGGCTCGACGTCGGTGAAGTCGGCTACATTGAAGGCGCTGGCATGGCGGCGGTGGACCACTTCGTGATCAAGGTTCGTGGCGAGCAGTCTCACGGTGCGGCGCCTCATTTGGGTCGTGATCCGATCGTCATGGCGGCGCAGGCTGTCGAGGCATTGCAGACGATTCGCTCGCGCAACCTCTCGCCGCTCGAGCCGAGTGTCGTGACCATCGGTATCTTTCGAGGCGGTGAGCGCTTCAACATCATTCCTGCCGAGGTGCACCTGGAAGGCACAGTGCGAACGTTCAGTACAGATACCCGCGAGATCGTCAAGAGGCGAATCGAGGAAATCCTGGACGGGGTGACCTCTGCGGGTGGAGGCAGCTACGAGATCGTCGAGTACCAATCCAATGCGCCTGCAACGATCAACAACGTCGACCTGGCGCGACGCGTCCGCCCGGCGCTGGAGACGGCCCTGGGAGTGGAACAAGTCGTCGACGTCGAGCCGACAATGGCCGGTGAGGATTTCGCCTATTTCGCGAATGTGGTTCCCGGATTCTATTTTCGCCTTGGAATCGAAGATCCCGAGCAAGGTTCAGGTGCTCTGCATACACCGACATTTCGGGCTGATGACGGAGCTATCGAGGTAGGTATCCGCGCCATGGTGAGCGTGGTGCTGAGCGAGCTCGGGAGGTGAGAGGGCGTGAAGGCGTGAGGGCGTGGGGGCGTGAGGGGCACGTCCTCAGTTCGCCGTTGTCGACCAGCGGCGGAGTCGGTAACATGAGGATCTCTTCGGCAATTGACGACCCGGACAGTTCGCATCATCGCGAAGGAGAATCATGGACAATCAAGGCGTCTTCATGAGTCGACACGGCCTGAAGCAGCAGGGCATCGTCACCGCCGGCACGGTGCATTGGAACTTGCCGCCCGCCCAACTCTATGAACATGCGGTGCGCCGACTCGAAGCGATGATCGGGCGGTTCGGCCCGCTGGTCGCGAGAACAGGTCCTCACACCGGTCGCTCTCCGAATGATCGCTTTGTCGTGCGCGAGCCCGTGACGGAATCCGAGATTTGGTGGGGCAAGGTCAATCGGCCGTTCGAGAGTGAGAAGTTCGAAGTCCTCAGACGGCAGGTTTTCGAGTATTTGGGTAACCGTGATCTCTATGTGTTCGACGGCTATTCCGGCGCCGATCCCGACTACCGACTTCGCGTTCGCGTCATCAACGAGTTCGCCTGGCAGAACCTGTTCGCTCGCAATATGTTCGTTCGCGAACGGAGAGGTCGGCGTTTAATCGAGTTCGAGCCGGATTTCACTGTCGTTTCAGCCCCCGGATTTCACGCCAGACCCGAGGAGCACGGCACTAACAGCCGCGCTTTCATCCTGGTCAACTTCGCCGAGAACATGGTTCTGATCGGTGGCACGGCATACGCCGGCGAGATCAAGAAGAGCATCTTTTCGGTGATGAACTACCGCTTGCCGGATCGTGCGGTTCTGCCCATGCACTGCAGCTGCAATTACGGGTTCGGTTCGGACGACGTGGCACTTTTCTTCGGCTTGTCGGGCACGGGTAAGACGACGCTTTCGGCCGATCCCGATCGAACACTCGTCGGTGACGATGAGCACGGCTGGAGTGAGCGCGGTGTATTCAATCTGGAGGGCGGCTGTTACGCAAAGGTCATTCGACTGAGTGAAACGGGTGAGCCGGAGATCTACAGCACGACGCGTAAGTTCGGGACGATTCTCGAGAACGTGGCGATGGACCACGAGACGCGGGAGATCGACCTGGATGACGCTTCCCTGACCGAGAACACGCGGGCGAGTTATCCGCTGACCCATCTGCCGAAAGCCGACCAGGACGGCTGTGCCGGCCATCCGCGACACGTGATCTTCCTCACCTGTGATGCATTCGGTGTCCTGCCGCCGATCAGTCGCCTGAGCGAGGCGCAGGCGTCCTACCATTTCCTGTCTGGCTACACTGCCAAAGTCGCGGGTACCGAGCGTGGCGTGACCGAGCCGTCGGCGACGTTCTCAGCGTGTTTCGGTGCGCCGTTCATGCCACGCCATCCCGGTGTCTACGCCAAAATGCTCGCCGACAAATGCCGCCGTCACCGGGCGAAGGTCTATCTCATCAATACCGGGTGGACCGGGGGCGCGTACGGCGAAGGCGATCGGATCTCGCTGAGCCACACTCGCAGGATGGTAGCGGCGGCCTTGAGTGGCGAATTGGACAGCGTCGACTGTCGGATCGATCCAGTGTTCGGCTTCGAGGTGCCGCGGTCCATCGAGGGCATTCCAGAGCAGATCCTCGACCCCAAGAAGACATGGGCCGACCCGGAAGCCTACGATGCCCTCGCCGGGAAGCTGGCACGAATGTTCGCCGAGAATTTCGCCGCCTATGAAGACGGTGTGAGCGAAGAGGTAAGGGCGGCCGGTCCGGCGACAGTCAAGGTCTGAACTGCACGCGAGATTGAGGAACAACGCGAACGGGGGAGGCGGTTAAGCCTCCCCCGGTTCGTTCGAGACGGGTGGGCTGGTCGGGATCAGTCCTTGAGGACGAAAGTGACCTTCATGTTGACGCGATAGGCCGTGACCTTGCCATTCGCGACGTCGACCTTCATCTCATTGATCCATGCGCCGGTGATGTTGTCGAGTGTCTTGCCAGCGCGCTCCAGTCCCTCGGCGATAGCGGCCTCGAAGCTGGTGCTGGAAACGGCGGAAATCTCGGTAACCTTGGCTACGGACATCTGCATCCTCCTGTTCGATGAGTGAGTTGAGAAATGACCGGGGAGAGAACATGACCCCGGAGATCAACCTCAGCAATAGGGCGCAATATAACACGGAGAGGTGGAGCCGGATGCTCTGTGCAGGGCAGCCGAGACCTTCGACGGTCGGGCGATGAGTGACTGTGGGCCGGCATTGGTTCGCATTGCCAGAGACCTGGGTGTCGCCGTTGGACGACTGCAGTTCGCGCCGCCGGTAGACTGCGTCTACAATCCGCTCGAGTACGCGTGGACACCGCACGCCGAATACCTGCGACGCTACGGATCGGGACCCAAAGAGGTCGTGTTTCTGGGGATGAATCCTGGACCCTGGGGCATGGTCCAGACCGGCGTTCCTTTCGGTGAGGTGAATCTGGTGCGCGAGTGGCTGGAGATTGACGAGCCGGTGGATCGTCCGCGGACGGAGCATCCGAAGCGACCGGTCGCCGGGTTCGCCTGCGGGCGCAGCGAGGTAAGCGGCCGACGGCTGTGGGGCTGGGCGAGAGATCGCTTCGGTTCTCCGAGGAGATTCTTCAGCAGATTCTTCGTTGCCAACTACTGTCCACTTGCCTTTCTCGAAGCCAGCGGTCGCAATCGCACGCCCGATCGACTGCCTACCGCAGAGCGACAACCGCTTCTCGATCTCTGTGACGCGGCCTTGGCGGAGTCCATTGCGGTTCTGGAACCGCGGCTGGTCGTCGGTCTGGGCAGTTTCGCAACTCGGCGCGCGAGCGCGGCCCTTGATGGGCTCGAGGTCGAGATCGGTACAGTTCTCCATCCCAGCCCGGCGAGTCCGGCGGCCAATCGCGGTTGGGTCGAGCAGGCCGAGAGCCAGCTCGGAGCGCTGGGTGTTGACCTCTAGTTGATTGTCACGTCGCCGTGTGGGAGGAAAGCAGGGAGTCCGCGGTTGAGGGCTCGTGTCGGCTCCCTCTTTAATATCTCAGGAGGAACCGATAGGGGTAGGTCCCGGGCCGTGCGCCCGGGTGGGGAGTGACTCTCACTTTCGAGGCGGTGTGGGGACTGTGACGGCAGGCTAGAATCGTGGCGCCAGCAATCCTCCCTGGAGCAGGAACCATCACAGCGAAGGAGCCGAAACGCCATGATCTCGTCCACACCCAAAGTCGCCAAGGGGACCCAGGTCAGCTCGATGGAGGAGTACGAGCAGCTTTATCTCGAGTCGCTGGAACAGCCGAACGAGTTCTGGCGCCGTCAGAGTGAGGCCCTGACGTGGTTTCACGAGCCCCACTCCATTGTCGAATCCGACATGAAGGAAGTGGATTTCTCGTGGTTCAGCGGTGGATCACTCAATGCTTCGTTCAACTGTCTCGACCGGCACGTGGAATCCCGGGGCGACAAGACGGCCATCATCTGGGCAGCCGACGAGCCTGGAAAGTATCGGCGGATCACCTATCGCGAGCTCAAACAGATGGTGTGCAAGATAGCCAATGTCCTGGTCGCTAAGGGAGTACGCAAGGGCGATCGCATCGCCATCTATCTGCCGATGATCCCGGAGTTAGCGGCCACGATGCTCGCCTGTGCCCGCATCGGGGCCATCCACTCCGTGGTATTCGCCGGATTCTCAGCCGAGTCCCTCCGCGACAGGGTGTTGGACGCGGGTGCAAAGCTCGTCATTACCGCCAATGAAGGACTTCGTGGCGGCAAGCGGATTCCGCTCAAAGCGACGGTCGACGAGGCGCTCGATGGTCTCGATCTGGTCTCGACAGTCCTGGTGGCAAGAAGAACCGAGACCGATGTACCGATGGTAGACGGCCGGGATGTCTGGCTGGACGACGAGATGGCGACCCAACGCTCGAGTTGCCCGGTCGAATGGATGGATGCCGAGTCACCGCTGTTCATCCTCTATACATCGGGCTCGACGGGCAAACCAAAGGGCGTTCTGCATACGACCGGCGGCTATATGGTGTACGCGGCAATGACTCACAAGGACGTCTTCGATCTCCA
>JAOTUP010000213.1 GCA_029863825.1 Acidobacteriota bacterium
AGACTCTCTATCTCGAACGGGTTCACGACAACGCTCGCCATCTCCTCGTATTGATCAACGACATGCTCGACCTGTCGAAGATCGAGGCGGGAAAGCTCGAGCTGCAATACCATCGCGTGAGCCTGAATGAACTGGTGACCAAGACCGTCGAGCAAGTCCGCAGTCAGGCGCTGGAAAAAGGGCTGGGGCTGTCGATCGAAACCAGCGATGTCGACCTCGCCCTCGAGACCGACCCAACGCGACTCCGACAAATCCTGATCAACTTGCTCGCCAATGCCATCAAGTTCACGCCCCGCGGGCGGGTCGTCGTCCGTCTGCTCGCCAAGGACGACCACCCGAACGAGCCCGCACGCGTGGAAGTCAGCGACACCGGGATCGGCATCCCGCACGAGCTGCTGGAACATGTTTTCGAAGCGTTCTCGCAGGCCGATTCGGGCACCAGCAGGAGCTTTGACGGATCCGGGCTCGGGCTTGCGATCTCACGTGCTTTGTGCCGAGAAATGGGCTACGCTATCGAGCTCAAGAGTACCCACCGAGTTGGCTCCACTTTCAGCATCGTCTTCCCCTGACTCCGGGTCGCCGCCTTCACCCTTCGACCTGGCCCCGCCCCACCACTTGCCTCGCCTGCGGTCTTCGGGTTAGCTTGATGTGAGCAACGACGGTGACACGACGATGACAACGGAGAAAACAGACGCGCTCCCGAGCGAGATGCGTCCGGAACGCTATATCGAGAAAGTCAACCTCGCGACCAATGAGGTGATCTCGGACCCGATCGCTCCACGCCACCTTCTCGTCCACAGCCATCGCGACTATCACTTCGTGGACGTCCAGGCTCGCTTCATGATGAGCCGCATCGTGAAAGCGACCGGTGACGAAGAGGAGGCGCGCCGCCGCATGAAACGTGTTCGCGCGCGTGGGCGACGCACGTCGAGAGTCCTGGCCCGCATGATCGGCCAGCGAGACCCGGAGAGAGTCTCTCAGACGCTTTTCGGACTCAAGGACCGTGAGTACTACTTCCGCTACAAGAAGCAAGTGCTGACAAAAGAGGAGATCGACGAGATTCTCGAACGGCTGAAGGCCGAAGCGGGCGCCAAGCTGGCCGCTGTGACCGAGAACGGACAACCGAGGATTCGCGTGCTCCTGACCGGCGGCACGGGCTTCGTCGGCAAAGAGATCATGTGGCAGGCAGCCCACGACGAAGATATCGCCGAGATCGTGGTCCTCATCCGACCGAAGGCGATTCGCGACCGAGAGACCAAGGAGGTCGTCAAGACGCTCTCTCCAACGGAGCGCGGGGAGGCTCTCCTTCCCCAACTCTGGCTGGATCGACCCGAGGAGCGCGCCAAGTTCAGGTTCATCGCCGGTGACGTCGAAGAGCCGAATCTCGGCATCTCGGAGACCGATCATGAGCTCCTCAAGAGCAGGGTCACCCATGTCATCCACTGCGCCGCGAGCGTCGCTTTCGATGACCCGTACGAGAAGTCTTTCCGTGCGAACGTCACCGGAACACTCAACGCCCTGGCATTCTCCAAGACGCTTCAGGACGCTCCGGGAAGCCCTTTCGTCGCCCATCTCGGCATCGAAACGTCTTACATCCACGGCCGACAAACAAAACAGGCGGCGCGCGAAGACGAGATCGTCTTCCCGCGAAACTTCTATAACAACTTCTACGAACTGACGAAGGCGATGGCCTCGATCGAAACCGAGCGCTTCATGCTCACTGAGGGGCTGCGAATCGTCCAGCTCTGTCCGGCCATCGTCATCGGAGACTCGGCTGCGGGGAACAATCGTGGTGACACCAAAGTCGTCAACGCCCCGGTCAATCTGTTTGGCCGGGCGGGCTCGAGTCTTCGCTCGTCGTCCGGACGCTGGGTGGATCGCTCAAAGGCATCGATGCTCGCGCGGCTCGCCTTCATCTTTCCGGGGGACCCGTCTGCCCAGATCAACATGATCCCGGTCGATCGCGTCGTCGCGGGAATCGTCGCTGCGCTCAAACTCCCGCAGGCGATCGGCGAGAGGATCCATCTGGCCAACGACAACCGCGTGACCTCGGCGCAAATCCGCGACATCGTGGCTGAGGAGCTGGGTGTCAAGGTCAAGCTCGCCGAGCCGACAATCCATCGGACAGTGACCCTCCCCTTGCTGAAGAAGCTGCTCAAGCGACTGCAGCAGGAGCGTCTGGCGCACGTGCTCGATCGACTTGGGACCATATTCGGGGGCTACTCGGAATGGGGTCAGCCGGTTCATGAAGTCGGCAATGACGTTCGCATCCTCGGCCTGCCGGAGAAGCGTCCGAACGCGGAGCAAGCATTCCGCATGCTCTGCCGGCACAATCGCTATGTCCAGGATTTCGGCAAGGTCAAGGACCTCGACGAGATTTCGCGCCGAGAGAGACTCTGGCTCGAGTTTGTGCGGGACCTTGAGCAGCGCCACGAACAACCGGTTGGAGCGATAGCCCCTGAAGCGTTCCGCAGCGCTCTGACCGAATCGCTGAATACGGAGACATTCGAGCCACTGCGCAGTCTGAAGAATCCGCTCGCCGATGGCGGGCCATCGCCGCTCCAGACCTAGGCGCGGAGAGCCACTTGTCAGTCGGAGACTGTCAACTCTTGTCGAACGCGGTCATGGACCCGCATGACCGCGGCCTCGAGACGTTTCCGCTGCTGTTCGATGTCCGCTGCTTCACGGTGGCGGGCAACGGATCGCAGCCCCTCGGCTGTCGTTTCAAGCTCGCGCGCTCCCACCATTAGCGCACTTCCCTTGAGCGCATGCAGCGCCACCGCGAGGCGCTCCGGCTCACCAATAGGATCGAGCTGCATGATCTCTTCCAGACGACTGGTGGTGTTCTCCACGAACAGCTTCAGCAAACGCTGAAATACCGTGCCGTTGACGGTTTTTCGCAGAGCCGCGAACGCCTCTTCGTCAAACCACGGTTCGTCCGGCATTGCTCGCTCGCTTGGCACTATCGGCTTCGCCGCGCATCCGCTTCGTCATGGAGATCTCGTTGCCGACACTGTTGAACTTCATCTGGTCCATGAACGCCGAGATCAGGTACAGTCCGCGACCGCTCGCTCGCATCAGGTTCTCCGGATCGGTCGGATCGGGAACCAGCGACGGATCGAAGCCCGATCCTTCGTCGCGAATAATGCAGTGGAATTCATCGGACTCGAAGGTGACGGTCAGCTCCACATCACGGTCGGCATACGTACCATCGGCGAGGCGTTCACTGACTTTTTCGTCGTACGCGCCGCTGGACACTTCTCGCAGTGTCGATTCGACTTCGAGATTGCCGTGATGCATGGCATTGCGAAGCGCCTCGCGCACCGCCATTCCGACATGCAAGCACGTATTCTCCGTGCAGGTCGCATACCGCGACCGCAACTGGTCCTGGATAAAACTGACAACTCCGGCGATCACCTCCTGATCATTGCCAAGACTGAAGCGGAAACGAGACTCGACGAGAAAATCGAGCGTTCGCAGTTGCACCACGCGCTCGCGGGAAACCGATAGAACATCTTCGACGGTCGACACCAGAACGGCGACGAGGCGACGCTTGGGAATGTAACTGGCCGCTCCCTTCTTGAGCGCCCGAACGGCAACTTCGCCGCTGCCGTAGGCGGTGACCAGAATGACCGGCACGGTCGGGTATCTCTCGGTCGTCACCTCGACCAGCTTCAATCCGTCGACCTCGGGCATGACCAGATCGGTGACGACGATGTCGGGCGGAGACATCTCGAGTGCGGCCAGCGCCTCACGCCCGCCTGTGACAACTTGGCACGAGTAGCCGGCCTCTTCGAGCAGGCCCGACATCACGAGTGCCTGATCGGGGCTATCTTCGACAATCAGTACGTATGTCATTAGTACCCTGCTCAAATTCTAGCAGCCGGTGGTGAGCGCGGCGGTCGTTGCACCAGATCTTTAGCCGTTTGACGGCGACAGCAATTCCAACGGTCACCGCCGCATCACGCGGTCGGTGATCGGGGACTCCTGTCTTCATCCTCTGCGAACGGAGTCACACAGCAGATGCGGACCGCGAGAGAGAGCGGCCGGGGATCGGCCGCTTCTCTCGCTCTCGGAGCGTCAAAAGCGGTCGGCAACTCTTCTCAACTACGACGCTATGCGACTCTCGACGCTGCTCGTGCCAGGTTGACGCGCCAGGAAACGCGCGCTCCACACTCTGCCGGAGACGGATCGTGCCAGCCACCTCACGAGGGCCGTGAGTCGACAAGCCCTGACGACGCTCTTCCATCTCCCAGGGAGCTCGGAGAGGACGAGGTCGGCGACCTGACGGCTGTCATAGATCAGCCGCTCGCTGACTTCGACGTCGTCGAGTCCCGCCTTGCGAAGGCCCGCGATGTAGGCCGCCTCACTGATCGCTCCACCAACGCACGAATCGTAGACCGCCGGGATTGAACGCACCCAACGGGGCAATCGCTCGACGACGATGTCCGATATGCGGACTCGCCCGCCCGGCTTGAGGACCCTGGCAATCTCGGAGAAGACTCTCTCCTTCTCGGGCGAGAGATTGATCACACAATTCGAAATCACGAGATCGATCGAGTGATCCTCCACCGGAAGCAATTCAATGATCCCCTTGCGCGCTTCGACGTTCTCATAGCCGGATTCGGCAATCACCCGACGTGCGCGCGCGATCATCTCATCAGTCATGTCGACACCGATGACGTGGCCCGACGGTCCGACGTTGCGAGCCGCCAGCAAGAGATCAATGCCGGCGCCGGAACCGAGATCCAGAACCGTCTCGCCCTCTTTGATATCCGCGAAAGCCACCGGGTTGCCGCAACCGAAGGAATTGACCACCGCATCCGCGGGGAGAACCGCGAGCTCCTCGGAGCTGTAGCCGGCGAGCTTGGCCGCAACCCCCTTCGGCACCGCGTCATCGGTTCCCGCGCT
>JAOTUP010000004.1 GCA_029863825.1 Acidobacteriota bacterium
AGGGCATCGTCATCCGTCAGGGCATCGAGGGCCGCATGGAGCTTCTCGGAAGTATCGTCCCAGCCGGCTCTGAGCTCCTTGATCGGAGGATAGGCCGATCCGTCCTTCGAGCCGACGCCGGCTCCGTAGAGATCCTTGTAGGGGTTCTCGTCGCTTGCTCCGAGCGACTTCAGAAGCCCATGACGTGACGACATGAGGTGACCAGTCAAATAGGCGATCGAGCTGCCTTCCCCGTCCTTCCAGCGCCTCACGGCATCCTCAGGGCTGAGGTCGGAGAGCGCCAGACTCAGCATCCCGGAGTTGAAGCGGAAAAGGGTCGCCGCAGGCAGAATCAAGTCACTCATGTCGACACCTCCTCGAGCACGAACGTCTCAAGTACCCTACACGATCTCGACCGCTCGGTGTCCGGGCCCGCCAAGGAAGCCAGGTGCCGCGGGTGGCTTTCGGGCAGCACTCGATTCCTCGCTGCCCCCACGAGAGAGCGCATCCGGACAGGTCGGAAACTCGGTCTCGGAAACTCGGTGACAGCGTACTCCTTTCGCAACTGTTGAGAGAATCCCCTGTCGAAATGACTATCCTCTCACCGCATCGGCCGCTTGCCGGGGCCTCGACATCGAGTAGGATGGCAGAGGGCCAGCCGAATTCACGCGTTCAATGCGCGTTCCAAGGGGAGGCAACCGTCCGATGGACCTACTGCGAGACAACATGGTTTTGATCGTCACGGTCGTCGTCCTGATCGGCATATGGTTTGCGCTGCGCACGACGGCCACGCAGTTCGCGTCGGACTCCTCACTCGACAGTATGCTCGGCCGCGGCGAGCCCGTGGTGCTCGAGTTCTTCGGCAATACGTGAATGACGTGCCTCGCGGCAAAACCCATCGTGAATGGGATCGAACAGGACTTGAAGGGGCGGGCGAAGGTCGTGCGGCTCAGCATGATGTCGACGACCGGACGAGAGGTGGCGGACCGCTACGACGTCAAGGCGATTCCGACGCTGGTTGCTCTCGACGGCGAGAAGAACGTGATCTACCGCCACACCGGCTTGCCGAATCGACGCGAAGTGGTGGAACGGGTCAGCTCGGCGGATTGAGGGTCCATCCCGGATGCAGGTCGTCGTCAAGTGATTGAGGCCGGCGTCACCGCGTCCACCTGAGCGGTCCTCCGAACCTTGTGCACTGCGGCTGCAGGAACAGCCGTGCAGCTGAGGAAGCCCTGAATGTACATCGGTCATTTCGCCGTCGGTTTCGGCGCGAAAGCCGCCGCTCCGAGGGTCTCTCTCGGAACGATGTTCCTGGCGGCGCAGTGGCTGGACCTCCTGTGGCCGACCCTCCTGCTGGTGGGGTGGGAGCATGTTCGCATCGTTCCCGGAATCACCAGAGTGACGCCACTCGAGTTTGTCTCCTACCCCGTCACTCACAGCCTGGTGACCGTCGCAGGTTGGGCCGTACTGGTGGCTCTCGTCTACTGGTGGACCCGCCGGTCCCGGTCGGGTGCCTTCGTCGTCGGCATCGCGGTGATGAGCCACTGGCTTCTCGACCTCGTCACTCACCGCCCCGATTTGCCGCTCTATCCCGGAGGCGCCGGGCGCGTTGGACTCGAACTCTGGAGCTCGCTCTCCGGTACGATTCTCGTCGAAGGCTCGCTCTTCGTCACCGGCCTGGCGCTCTATCTCCGGGCCACGACGGCCAAGGATCGAACAGGTGTCTACGCTCTGTGGTCTCTGGTGGCTTTCCTCGTGGTGACCTACGTGGCGAGTCTCTTCGGTCCGCCGCCGCCGAGCGCTCGGGCTATCGCCTGGGCCGGTCAGGCGCAGTGGCTCCTCGTGCTGTGGGCCTACTGGGTCGACCACCACCGCCGATCATCCGGCGACTCGACGATGAGAGCCGCCGCATGAAAAGGGCCGAGCGAGACACTGTGAATCTCCTTCGCCTCGAACTGCCGCAAGGCGGCCCTTCGGCGCCCCGACTACGACAGAGCGAAGTGAGGGTCCCGCATGGCCGTTTCAATAGATAGCTGACGGAAAGGCTCGAAAGCAGGGGCAACCATGGCTTTGAGCGCGTTCGACGACAAAGACAGAGAGCCACAAATCAGCGAGCTCGAGGACGTGCTTCTCGAAGCGGCCGCGGTGTGGAGGGAACTCATCTCGCGCCTCGAGTCGGAATTCGATCCTCTCACTCACGACTGGGGCTTCTCCGGCAAAAAGTGGGGCTGGGCCCTGCGCCTCAAACACAAGAAACGAGCCGTGCTCTACATGACCCCGGCGACCGGTTTCTTCTGCGTCGGCTTCGCGCTGGGAAAGAAAGCGGTTGCAGCGGCTCATGAGAGCGACCTGCCCCGGTCAGTGCTCGATGTCATCGACGGATCGCAGGTTTATGCCGAGGGGCGCGCCGTACGGCTCGACGTCCGAAGCCGTCGTGATCTCGAGAGCGTTCTCCAGATCGCTCGCCTCAAGATGACTCACTGACACCCAACATGCCTCGAGCTCCCCACTGATCGGCTACGCTCACAAAGGGCAAACAATGGGTCGCGCAAGCACGTTCACGAGGACGTTCTTCCGGCCTTGGCGGAGGTAGTGTTTACGCTTCTCCACACGCCAGGTGCCATTCGGCACTGGTGGTCGGCGACGCGAGCTGTTGTCGTCCCGGAGCGCGGAGGAATCTGGGCGGCGGCCCGGGGGCACGAGCAAGACGATCCCGACTATGTGACCGCGGCAGCCATCAGCAAGTTCGAGCCTCCACGACGCCTGGTCCTGAGTGACTACCGATCAGCGCCGACGGGCGCGACCATCCACCAGCGAGGAAGACAACGACCGCCTGGTGCGTTCGCCTCACTCCTCGAGGAACGGACAGCTTGTCGCCCACAGGCGGCCACGGTAGCCTGATCGCCACATGACGCGTTCACTTCGCCTGCCCAAGAGATTCGAGAAGCTGGCCGCCGACTTCGAGGAGCGAGAGAGATTCTGGGCGAAAAAAGTCGGGCGGAAGGCGCTGTTCCACCTGCCTCGCAAGACGCATCGTCACGGCGAGGTAGGAAATGCGTACTACTCTCTCGCGCGGCTCGCTTTCAGAGCCGGGAAGTGGGAGCGGGCGCTTCACTTCTACGGGCTGCAGGAGAGCCTCGATCGTCGTCATGCGGGCGACGCCGATCTCGAGGAGTACGAGGTCGAGAGCTACCAGGACAGACTCGATGAGGCGGGATGGACCACCGGCGATTGGCCCCGCTTCGAGCGTCACGTACAGAGAGGCATCAGAGGGTTCGGACCGAGAGCCCTGGTCGAGGGGCACATCGACACCTATGTCGACTGGGCGATACTCGGTTACCGGGCCGGGGCCGAGAAGGTACTGCCCGATCTCGAGCCAGCGGCGGCGCGGGAGAGACTCCAGATGGAGGAGTTCGCCACCGCACCGGCGCTTGCTGTCCTCCAGGCCCTGGTCATCGACGACGCCCTGGCGAGAGCGTACTTCTGGCTCGGCGAGTTCGACCAGAGCTCCAACGCCGCGGACCGCTACCTCGCAGGGCTCGATGCCTGGAAAGAGCTCCCGACCAGGCCGAGGCACGTGCAACTCGGTCCACTCGCGCCGAGTCGGAAGCTCGTTTCTGGGCTCAAGTTGCTGGCCTCCGGCGACGATGCGGAGATCCGGTCGCCCGCGGCCAGCCGCCTGCTGCTCGACTATCTCCTGGCGCGGCGCAAAGACCCGGCCGGCTATCTCTTCGAGTTCACGCTGCTGCATCTGATTGCTGTCTCGTGGGCCGATCCTGAAAACGAACTGGTGGTGTCTTTCCTCGAGACCTATCCTCTCCATCATCTGCTCGAGCGCGACCGATCGCGTCGCGCGGACGTGCCGTTCAAAGACCCTGGAACTCGGTAACAGGATATTCATATCGCGATCCTCGGACGCCGAGAAAGCAGCGGCAGGACGGCGCTGCCGCAACGTTCCGGCTGCCATCACGTATGACTCGTGGAGTGTCTGCCGCATTCTGCCGGCGAGCGCCTAGAGAGCCGAGCCTGAGGAGAAGTCACGTGTTCACGTGGTGGCCACACACTTCGACCGCGACATGCGAGCGTGCCATTGAGTGAAAAACGATGAGAGGAGAAAAGGCGAAAGGAGAACACCGATATGTTCATAGGTATTGGAGGTCAGGTCGTCGCCATTGATCCCGCGTCCGGGACCGAGAGGTGGCGGACCAAGCTCAAGAGTCAGACCCTGGTCACGATCACGGCAGCCGGCGACAGGATCTACGCCGGCGCGGGCGGGGAGCTCTTCTGCCTCGATGCCGCGACCGGGCAGATTCTCTGGAAGAACAAATTGAAAGGTCTGGGTCTGGGGGCGATCTGCTTCAGTGGCAGCTCTGAAACGGCCGCCGCGGCCGCAGCAGCAGCCGCTGCGGCGACTGCTGCTGCGGCAACCGGCGTCTCGACATAGGTCCGCCGACGGCACGCAGCCGTTCCAATCCTCGCGGCGAGTGGAGAGACGATGCAACGGCCAGCTGCTGATTCCTCTGCGCTCGGTGTGATCTTTTCGCTTCGAATCACGGAGGGTTCCGAATCGTGTTGGCCCTCGAGGATCGCTCCGGAGACTAGAAATGAACTCCGTCATTCGCGTCCTCCCCTGACGGTCGATGAGATACTGAGGAGAAGGCGACGAGTGTCATCCGCGTGCGCGCAGACTCTACAGAACCTGCCCCGTCGGACGAGCCTGCTCCCGCGGCGGTATCGTTCTGCTCTGGGAATCCGGAGGTGTCCATGACGAGAAGAAGTAGTTTGCTCCTTGCAGGTTTGGCGCTGCTCGCCGGCTGCGTTCCCAGCCTGCATCCGCTCTACACCGCGAAAGACCTCATCTTCGAACCCCAGCTCCTGGGCACCTGGCGAGGTGAAAACGAGGACGAAACATGGGCGTTTTCCGCTCACGATCCCTCGTCATATCGCCTCGTTGTCACCGATGACGACGACCGCGAAAGCAGGCTGGTCGTCCACCTCGTGAACATCAGCGACGAGCGTTTCTTGGATATCTATCCGGAGAAGCTCGACACTGGTCTCGGCGACCTCTTCAAGATGCACTATGTGCCGGCGCACACCTTCTTCCATGTCGAACAGATCGAGCCGACCCTGCGGCTGGCCTATCTGGATCCCGACTGGCTGGAGACCTTCCTGGCGGCCAACCCGACAACGGTCAATCATGAGTTGGTCGACGACTTGATCGTGTTGACGGCTCCGACTGACGCGCTGCAAGCCTTCGTGCTCCAGCACCTCGACACGAACGGTGCGTTCAGCGAACCGTCCGACATGCACAGGGTCGACCAGAATCGGGTGCGAGGAGCAGGTCAATGACTGAACCGACGCCGCGAAACGCTCCAAACGCCCCTGCCACCGAGGCTCTCGTCTATGCGATCGAGCGACCGCATCCCAATCTGCTCACCTACTACGTGACCAGAAGCCTCATTACCGGGCCGTTCCTTCCACTGGTCTTATTCCCTCAGTGGCTCAAGTACCGCACCCTGCGCTATGCCTTCGACGACGAGGGCGTATCGATGCGTTGGGGGGCCCTGTTCCGGCGCGAGACCCGTCTCAATTACGGGCGCCTGCAGGACATCCATCTCTCCTCCAATGCCGTCGAGCGCTGGCTTGGTCTGGCCAAGGTCCAGCTGCAGACCGCCAGCGGCTCGGCCAAGCCGGAGATGATTCTGGAAGGTATCCCGGAGTACGAGCTGGTGCGAGACTTCCTTTACCACCGGATGCAAGGTACGCGTCGAGCGACGCCGCAGGGTCCCGACTCGACGAGGCACTCGACTCCCGAGCCGCTGGCCGAAGTCGCTCAGAGCCTGCGTGCCGTGGCGCACGAGCTATCGAATATCCGCGCCCTGCTCGAGAAAGGCGAACGCGGCGGGAGCGGCCCGGAGCCCAAGCGGTGAGAGCCCTGCTGCTGCGACTTCTGCGCATCCCCGCGAGCCCGGCGCCGCCGACCGGAGATGACGCCTCGCTCGTCGTCTTCCGCTCCTCCCCGCGCCTTCTCCAGTACTCCTACTTGGTGTGGGGCGTCAGTCAGTTTTCGGCGCTCTTCGGCATCGCGCTGTCGCTGGTGATCTTCGGGGATCTCGCCGCCGTCGGCGACTACCTGCCCGACCAGTTTCTCTCCGTCCTGGAGAAATCACCGTTGCGATTCGTGCGTGGCCTCATCACTCCCCTTCTGGCTCTGCTGACGCGCCTCGAGACCCTTGCACTGCTCATCTTCGCCCTGCAGCTGGTGACGACAGGGCTTCTGGTCAAGTTGCGCTGGGAGACTCGCTGGTACATGGTGACGGACACTGCCGTGCGCATCAGGGAGGGTCTGTTCCACCTGCGAGAGCAGACTCTGACGATCGCCAAGATCCAGAATCTCAAAGTCACTCAGGGACCGCTGCAGCGGCTCTTCGGCATTTCCGACCTCGAGATTCAGACCGCCGGCGGGGGCTCGACGGCCGGCGAAGAGGAGTCGCAAAAGCACAAGGCCCATGTCGGCCGCTTCCGCGGCATCGACGACGTCGAAACACTCCGCAACCGGTTGCGGCGGTCACTCTCCGTTAAGGCCGAAACCGGCTTGAACGACCCCGAGCAGGCCGCGCCGGTCGTCGTCGACGCCGGCGAGCTCCCGGCGGCGGCGCGTGAGCTGCTCGCCGAATCGCGGAGACTCCGCCAGACGTTAGAGACCCGGTAAGACGCGACACGGACGGACGCCGGCTACGGTTGGGCCACGGGACGGACTCACAAGAAGTCTCCGAGACGAGAAAGCTGCTTGCCGCCCGCGTCCCCCGACAGCGCAGCCCGTGATGGCGAAAGCGGCCCCTACTCTGCGCTGCGTGCGACGTGAAGCGGTATCCGGACCAGCATCCATGCGACGATCGCAAAAAGCGCGATCGCCAGCCAGCCGCCGATCCCGCTCATCACGCCGCTCGGGTCGATCCCCAACCAGGACGTTGCGATGGAGCTGATGCCGCCGGGCGGATCCGGCGGCAGTGCGAAATAGAGCGCCGCAAGAACAACCGCCATCAGAGCCTCACCGGCGATCAGACCGGAGGCGACGAGCACTCCTTTGTTCTCCGACGCCAGCGTGTCCTCTTCGCCATAGCTGCGGCGCTTCCGAATGCGCTCGACGATCCAGGCGAGCACACCACCGACGAAAATCGCCGACGTCGTGTCGAAATGAAGGTACATGCCGACGGCGATGAGCATCGGCGACGGCGAGTCGATCAAGACGAGCGAGATGCCGAAGGCGATGCCGATCAGAATCAGCGCCCAGGGCATGTCGCCGCCGACAATGCCTGTCGCCAGCTGCGCCATGAGCCCCGCCTGCGGCGCCGCCAGCTGCTCGCCGCCGATACCACCCGGCACACCCTGATGCAGGAAGACCATCGGCCACACGAGAACGAAGGCCACAAGGACGGTCGAGATGAGCTCGGCCACTTCCATCTTCCACGGCGTTCCACCCAGGAGGTGCCCGACTTTCAGATCCTGGATCATGTCGCCGGCCACCGCCGACACGCAGCACACCACGGCGGCGACTCCCAGAACCGCCGCCACGCCTCCGGCGCCGGTGATCCCGAAGGCGACCATCAACAGCGCGGCAATAATCAGCGTCGACAGCGCCAAGCCACTGATCGGCTGGTTGGAGCCGCCGATCAATCCCACCAGATAGCCCCCAACAGCTGCAAAGAGAAACCCAGTAACGGTCATCACTACCGCCGATACCGCGGCGCCGACAAGACTCTGGGTGAAGTACCAATAGAGCGCCGTCATCGGGATCACCGTGACCACCACACCGATCGTGATCCACTTGAGCGATATGTCGATCTCGAGCCGCGAGCCGACCTCGTCTTCCGATTCGATGAGCGACTTCTTTCGGAAGTCGGCGACAATGCGACCGAATGCCTGCGCCAGCGAGCCACGCAGGCCAAACAGCGTGTGGACAGCACCAACCAGCATGGCTCCAACTGCTATCGGTCGAACGTAGTTGCGCCACACCGAGTCGGCAAGCTCCAGGCCATGCGCGTCGCCGGCTCGCCCTGCCAGATCCGGATCGATGAACAGCAGGAGCGGCACGAGAAAGAGCCACCCGAACGCGCCGCCCGAGAAGGCGACCGCTGCGAGTCGCGGCCCGATGATGTAACCGACCGCAATGAGTGCCGGCGAGGCGGCCGGAGTCGCCAGAAACGCGCCGCCCTCGTGAGCCACTTTCCCCAGCGGCGCCTCGGGCGAGCCGTGCGACACGAGCGAGCGCGGGAACTTGAGAAACCACTCTTTGTAGCCGGCAATGATCTCGATGCCTCGCGAGTTCTTGAACAGCTCGAGCAGAGACGCGACACCAATGGCACCGAAGACGTACGTGGCCCCGCTTTCTCCCTTCTGACCAGCCTTGACCAACTCGGCACAGGCCGCCGACTCGGGGAACGGCAGCTCCGCATCCTCCACCAGCGTGCGGCGCAGAAGAATGACGAAGAGCACGCCGAGAACGCCGCCGACCAGCATGATCCAGGTGCTCGACCAGTAGTCGAACTCCTCCCACAGCGGCTCGCCGCCGACACGTGCGATGAGGAACGCCGGCAGCGTGAAAATCGCCCCCGCGACCAGCGCTTCGCCGACCGACGCCGCGGTGCGAGCGATGTTCTGCTCGAGAACGTTGCCGCGAAAGAACGGCAGGCGAAAGGCGGCAATCGCCACGACAGCGGCCGGGAAGGTCGCCGAGATCGTGAGTCCGGCCTTGAGTCCCAAATACGCGTTGGCCGCGCCGAGCACGATGGCCATGAGGATGCCGAGGATGAGCGCCTTCCACGTCAACTCGGGCAGAGAGGTCTCGGCAGGGACGTACGGCGCTCCGCGCTCTTTCTGGACAGCGCGTTTTCCTGTGTTCGCGATCGGCATTCTTGAGGTACTCCTTTCCGACTCGGAAGGCGAAAGGCTCGATCCGACGAATCCGTCGCTGGCTCGGGCTGGCGGTATCGTACCCATGCGAAGAGCGAATCGCAATCGGCGCCCGCGCCGAGCCGCACCTTGTCTTGACCCCGACTCTCGGCGACCGGTATTCTCCCCCTGCCGGTCGCAACCGGCTCAGTCGGGGCGTAGCTCAGCCTGGTAGAGTGCACGGTTCGGGACCGTGAGGCCGGAGGTTCAAATCCTCTCGCCCCGACCATTTTTCCCTGTCGAAACCCCTTCGCTTCGAGCCGCAAAGACCCTCCGGCGCCACCCGGAGTGCGGTAAGATGTTTCTTTCGACAACCCGCTACCGACAAAATCGGGGGATGAAATGGCGATAGCGACCATCAACGATCTCTTCCTGATCGCTGCCGGACACGACAAGGCCGAGTGCCTGATGCACAAGGTCGACGGCACCTATGTTTCAATTCCGACATCGGAACTCGTCGAGAACGTTCATCGGCTGGCCACCGCCCTCGAAACCATGGGCGTCAAACGCGGAGACCGGGTCGCGTTGATGGCCGAAAACGGACCGCACTGGCCGGCAATCGATTTCGCGACGCTGGCGATGGGAGCGGTGCTGGTCCCGATCTACCCGACGCTGACGTCCGACCAGGCGGCCTATATCGCCAACGACTGCGGAGCCAGCGTTCTTTTTGTCGAAGGCTCGGATCGCCTGCAAGGCCTCCTCGGCGAGCGTGGCGATATGCCGAAGGTCTCGCGATTCGTGGTCATCGCTGGCGAATCGAGCGACGCGAGCGTCGTGTCGCTCAAGCAGCTTCTCGCCGACAACCAGCCGATGGACACGAGTGTCTTTCAAGCACACGCCAAGACAGCCAAGCCCGATGACTTGGCGACTTTCATCTACACCAGCGGCACGACCGGCAATCCCAAGGGCGTCATGCTCACGCACGGCAACATTGCGTCGAACGTCGAGGCGTGTCTCGAGTGCATGAACATCCACTCCGGCCAGACATCCCTTTCGTTTCTGCCGCTGTCTCACTCGTTCGAGCGCACGATCGACTACATCTACTTCTATCGCGGCGTCACCATCGCCTACGCCGAATCCGTGCAGACGGTGGGTGAGAACTTCGGGGAGGTCAAGCCGCACATGTTCGTTTCAGTGCCGCGGGTGTATGAGAAGGTCCTGGCGCGAGTCCACGAGAACGTTGCCAAGGGATCGCCGCTCAAGCAAAAGATCTTCCAATGGGCCGAAGGCGTGGCCCGCGACGCCCTTCCCTACCGCCTGCGCGAGGAGTCGCCGCCCGGACTGCTCGGCATCAAGCTCGCGCTCGCGGACAAGCTCGTCTTCGGCAAGCTCAAGGACCGGCTCGGGGGGCGCTTCGAGTTCGCGTTCTCCGGCGGCGCGCCGCTGTCCCCAGATATCGCCAGGTTTTTTTGGGGCGCCGGCATCCAGATCTACGAGGGCTACGGGCTCTCCGAGACGTCGCCGGTGCTCACCGTCAACCGTCCCGGCGCCGTCAAGATGGGCTCGGTCGGTCCGACGATACGGGGTGTGGAGTTGAAGATCGCCGCGGACGGCGAGATCCTGGCCAAGGGCCCGAACATCATGAAGGGCTACTGGAACCTGCCGGGCGAGACAGCCGAGGCGATCGATGCCGATGGCTGGTTTCATACCGGAGATATCGGCGAGATCGACGATGACGGGTTTCTCAAGATCACCGATCGAAAGAAGGAGATCATCGTCAACGCCTACGGCAAGAACGTCGCACCCGCACCGATCGAGAACTCGCTCAAGGCCAGTCGTTTCATCGAACAAGCAGTGGTCATCGGTGACCAGCGGAAGTTCCTCTCCGCGCTCATCGTGCCCGACTTCGCCACCCTCGAGATCTGGGCCGGCGAGAACAGTCTGGCGACGGACGATCGCCAAGCTCTCCTCGCCGAGCGCAAGGTCAGGGAGCTCTACGAGCAGGAAGTGGCAGCGGTCAACGAACGACTCGCGAAATACGAACAGATCCGTGCTTTCGAACTGGTGCCAAACGAGTTCACCATCGAGACCGGCGAGCTCACGCCCACACAGAAGATCAAGCGTCGTGTGATCGGCACCAAGTACGGCGACACCATCGAAGGGATCTACACCAAAGCCGAGAATCGCGCATAGCGGCTACGACCTTCGCCGCCGCGTGTTCAGAAAGGAGATCTCCGTGCCGTCGAACTTTCGTCTCGACGTCGAGTCGAGTGGCCTCGCGACCCTGGTATTCGACACGCCGGGGAAGAGTGCCAACGTCTTCACGCGGGAAGCGATGGACGAGCTCGCCGCCCTGCTTCCCGAACTGGCGGCTGACACATCGATCAAGTGCTTGGTGCTGTTGTCGGCGAAGCCGAGGATTTTCATTGCCGGCGCTGACATCGAGGGCATCGCCGGCGTGACCGACCGCGCCGAAGCCGAGAAAGCGGCGCGCATGGGGCAGGAGATCTTTGCTGCCTGGGCCGAGTTGCCGTTTCCGACCGTCGCCGCGGTCAACGGAACCTGCGCCGGAGGCGGCACCGAGCTCAGCCTGGCGTCCGATCTGCTCCTCATCAGCGACCGACCGGACCTGCGGATCGGTCTACCAGAGACGAAGCTCGGCATCGTTCCCGGCTGGGGAGGATGCACCCGCCTGCCGCGAAAGATCGGTCTCGCCGCCGCCCTCGACCTCATTCTGGGCGGCAAGATGGTGCGCCCGAGGAAGGCATTCAAGCTCGGCCTGGCGGACGCCCTGCTCCCGGATGCCACCTTCCTCGCCGAAGTCCGCCGCATGGCGGAAAAGGCGATAGCCAACGGCAGTCGTCGCCAGGCCAGGTCCGACCTCAAGTCCCTGCTTCTGGAGAAGAACCCGGTTGGCCGGAAGATCGTTTTCGACCAGGCCCGCAAGCAGGTAATGAAGAGAACCAAGGGACAGTATCCGGCACCGCCGCGGGCCATCGAGGTTATCAAGGCCGGGATTGATCACGGCATGTCAGCCGGCTTCGACGCCGAGGCGAGAGCCATCGGAGAGCTCGCCGTCTCGCCTGTCTCGAAAAACCTCATCCACCTGTTCCAACTGATGGAAGCGGCAAAGGGAGTACGCACCGACGGCGACGAGGACCGGGCAGTCGAGATTCGTTCCGCCGCGGTCCTCGGCGCCGGCGTCATGGGTGGAGGTATCGCCCAGATCATTGCCGACAAGGCGGACATCCCGGTGCGACTCAAGGATATCGACCCGGATGCACTTGCTCGCGGGACGGAGCACGCGGCCGGGATCTTCCGTCATCAGCTCAAGCGCCGCTGGATCACACGGCCGGAGGCCGATCGCAAAATGAACCTCATCCGGCCCTGTCTTGATTACTCTGGCTTCGGCTCGGCCGACCTCGTCGTCGAAGCGATCGTCGAGAACCTGGAGATCAAGCAGAAGGTCTTCGCCGAATTGGCAGCTGAGGTCGGACCGCACACTCTTCTGGCCACCAACACCTCTTCGCTGTCGATCGACGCCATCGCTCGCGATGTCGTGAATCCGGGCCGTGTCGTCGGCATGCATTTCTTCAACCCGGTCGACAAGATGCCGCTGGTCGAAGTGATCGCCGGCGCACGCACCGACGCGGTCGCTGTCGACGGGATCGTCGCCTTCTCGCGGCGTCTCGGCAAGACGCCGGTCGTCGTCAAGGACGGTCCCGGTTTCCTCGTCAACCGTCTGCTCGCCTTCACCCTCGCCGAGGCGATGTGGCTGCTTGACGAAGGTCAAGAGATCGAAGCGCTGGATCGTGCCGCGACCGCCTGGGGACTCCCAGTCGGCCCCGCAGCGCTGACCGACGAGGTCGGCATCGACGTCGCCGTGAAGGTCGCGCACATTATGAGCGAGGCTTTTCCGGATCGGCTGGCGTACCCACAGTGGATGGTGAGACTCCCCGAAGATGGCCGTCTGGGCGCCAAGGTCGGCAAGGGGATCTACCGTTACAAGGACGGCAAGCGGACATCGGCGGATCCGGCCACCTATGAGCTGATAGGCCGGCGGCGTGCCGACGAGAGCACGAGACCTGAGAAGATGCTCGACCGGCTTCTCCTGCCGATGGTCAACGAGGCCGCCCGCTGCCTCGAGGAGCGGGTGGTTGCGACTGCCGGCCAACTCGACTTGGCAATGATCATGGGCACGGGCTTTCCCCCATTTCGCGGCGGCCTGTGCCGCTGGGCGGACAGCCAGGGCCTCTCGGAGCTCAAGCTCTCGATGGAGCGCCTGGCGGCGCGACTGGGCGCGCGGTTCGCCCCCTCGGCGGCCTTCGAGCGCGTCGTCGCAGCCGGCGGCTTTTATCGCTCGTTCTCCTAGGCCGTCCCCATCCGACGACAGGAGCGGCCCGTCCCCGAGATCACATGCCGATTCCGCCTCCAATAGGCGTGCTCCGAACGCTCGGCCCGAGGTCAGCGACCCTCCGGCACGCTCCTTGCTCTCTCAACCTGATGACGCACATACGCTTGGGAGGAACCCATGACCAAACTGAACTTTCTCCTGCTTGCTCTTCTTCCTCTCGCCGCCACCACCGGGCCGTCCACAGCACAGGACTCTGCCGCCTTTTCCGACACGGTGGACGTCATCGAGGTCCTCCTCGATGTCGTCGTCTCCGACCGAGACGGTAACGTCATCGTCGGCCTGGGGCCGGAAGACTTTGTCGTCAACGACGCTGGCCAGCCGGTCGAGCTGACGGGAACGACTTTCTACAGCAATCGGAGGCCAGTCGACAGCGACGACTCCGAAATCCCGACTGATCGCTACTTCATCTTCTTCTTCGACGATGATCCAGGTCTCGGTCCGATCGTCACGAGGCAAAAGCTCGAGGTTGTCCGGCGCACTCGCGAGTGGGTGAGTGAGGAGCTCCTTCCCAACGACTACGTAGCAATCGTAAGGTACGTAAACAAGCTCGTCGTGCATCAGGACTTCACAACCGACCGCGCGGCGTTGGACTCCGCCCTCGACAGCGTGGCCCGAGGCAAGGACCCGGGTGGCAACTGGCCCTCCAGAATCGAAGACTCCAGCGGGCCCTCGTTGCGGCGGGCGCTGCCTCAGGGCAACGACCTGCGCGACGCGACCACCCGCATCTACTCTGCTCTCGAGACCATCGCCAAAGCAGCGGGTGGTACTACCGGTCGCAAAAACCTGCTGTTCTTCAGCTTCGGATTCGGAGAGGTCGGCAACAGCGGATTCTTCGTTCCCGACCGTCGCTATTATCCGCAGGCGATGCAGGTTCTCAACGACAACAACGTCGCCGTCTACAGCATCTCACTGAATCAGAATGTCGACGTCTCCGGTGGCGTCGATAGCAGTTTGCCGCAGATCGCCGCGGAGACCGGCGGTCGCTACTACGACAATTTCAACACCTACAAGACGCCGCTACGGGAGATCGCCAAAGACAACAGCGGCTACTACTTGCTGAGCTACAGGGCGAGGGTCCCAGCTGGCGAATCGGCCTATCGGGAGGTCACAGTCGAGACGGTAAATCCGCGATTCGTCGTACGGGCGCGAGGCGGTTACCGCACCGGGGATTGACCAGGGCGACAACTGTCGGAAGGCGACACCGGTGTGTGCGCGACCTACTCGTCGTCCTGAATTTCGAGCAAAACGACGGTGATGTTGTCGGGACCTCCTCCGGCGTTGGCGGCTGCGACCAACTCGCGACACCGAGCTTCCAAGGTGGCCCCTTCTTGCAGCTTCTGTTGGATATCGCCATCCGAGAGAACCGCATTGAGACCGTCGGAGCACAGAAGCAGGGTGTCGCCCGAGCGCAGGTCCAGCGACTCGAGATCCACGAGCACATCCTCGCCGCCACCGACCGCCCGTGTCACGACGCTACGGAACGGATGCGAGCGTGCGTCCTGGTCGGACAGTAAGCCCGCCGATACCTGTTCGTGAACCCAGGTATGGTCATCGGTCAGCTGCTCGAGTTGCCCCTCGCGCAGCCTATAGGCTCGGCTGTCACCAACGTGAGCCACGAGGGCAGTGCTGCCGTCGACAAGCAATGCCACCAATGTGGCTCCCATCCCCGTCAACTGCTCGTCTTTTTCCACTTCCGCCAGAACTTGTTCGTTGGCCGCCTTGATGGCCTCCCGCAAGCGATCGCTATGGTGCGCCTGCCTTTTACCGCCACGCAGTCGCCGGCTCGACGACGAGCTCCTCTTCCGCAGGTACTTGGCAATCGTCTGGACGGTGATGCGTGACGCGATCTCGCCGTTGCCATGTCCGCCCATCCCATCGGCCACGAGATACAAGCTACTGTCCGAATCGACGAGATAGAGGTCTTCATTGACGCTCCGGCTACGGCCGAGGTCGGACTCTGCACAGACCTTGATATTCATGAGCGGCACCAAGATCCCGACTACTTTTTCCGCTCGGCTTTGGCTGCTGAGAGCGCTTCTTCGAACGCAGCCTCTACCTCCGCGTCTTCCCCACCCCAGTCGAGAGCCGAACGATAGTACTTCGCCGCCTGCGCATGAAGTTCGCCTTCGGCGAACAGGCTTCCCGCGAGCTTGAGATACGTCACATTCATGGAGTCGAGGTGACATGCCCTGGCTGCCGCCTCACGAGCTCGCGGCCGCCAGCGCGGGAGATGCCTACCTGCCGCCGCGAGGTGATACCACGTCTTGGGATTTTCGGGATCCTCCTCGGTCGCGCGAGCGAAGTTCTCGACCGCTTCGCTGTAGTGCTTCTCGCGATAGGCAGCAGCGCCACGCTGCAGGTAGATCTTGGCTGCTTCCGCCGAGTGGCTTATTGTCGTGGAATAGTCAGGCCGAGCCAGGTCGGCGTCGAGCTCGCGCCGACGCTCGGGATCGGTCAGCACGTTGAAGGCCTGAGTGAGATCCTGGAAGTCGATCTCGGCTTTTGCCTTCTGTGGCCCTCGGATGCGGTCGGGATGCTTCTCTCTCGCCATCTGGAGGAAGCGCTCCCGAATCTGTCGCGTGGTCGCGTTCTGCGGAAGTCCGAGAACAGCGTAGTAGTTCTTTCCCATATCGATCTCAATCCCCTCAGCCGCGCTTCATTTTATACAACCGCTTCGCCCCCGTTCGAATGGCATCTGCAACATTACGATCACGCGCCAAGCTCTGCAGGTCGCGAACTGCGACCCGAGGCAACAGCCGCATAGCTATTCCAATCGGACATCTCGGGTTCTTCACCAGCGCCACTGCAACGGTGTACTTCCTCACCCAGCTTCGGTGATTGCCGATCAGTTCAAGGACATCCTGCACGACGGCTCGGTTGGTGGCTATTTGCTCGATCTCGGAGTCGCCCAGGGCATTATGGTGCAGAACTGCCGTTGCCACCATCGGATTCGGGTCTCTGACCAGGATTCCTCGCAAGCCTCGAGGCGCGCCTCTCGCGAGCTTCATGCGGATCGGTACTCCCAGGGTCCTTATCTGTGACTCGGTGAGGCCGGTCAGATCTTCTTCGTCACCTTCGCTCGGAGTCTCTTTCGCCTCAGAAAGAGCCTTGACGACTTCCTCTTCGCTCAGCGCTTCGACTTCTTTTTCCAGCTCGGCACGCGACTTCCTCGGCTTGCGCTCGCGCGGCAACAGGTGTTGGCGGTACTCCTCAATGCGGCGCCGACCGTAGGGACCAAGGCGGGGATTCTTCTCGAGGGCATCCAGGATCTCTGGCAGCTCGACGATGGCGTCCTGGCGCAGGAGCAGAAGCTCCTGCAACTCCTCGTCGAGCTTTCCCGCCAACTCGGCAAGTAATTGTCGCGGCACGTCCCGTCGACGGATGACGGCGCCAAGAACCTCCCGGTGATCGAAGTGGCGACCGAAGTACTCGACGACCTCGGTACCTGCGCCTTCCACTATGAGATCAGCGGCGATCTTCGGCTCGATCTCCAGAATCGCTCGCGCTGCAGCGGCAGCGATCTCCTCGTCTTGAAGCGAGACGAGGCGCACCTGGACGGGAATGAGCTCAGCCGGTGCCAGCGGCACGAGTCCGCGAGCAGCAAGGAGCTGAAGGCCGCGGTTGTCACCGCGAAGAATTTCGTCAACCAGCGGAATCGTCTCAGCCACGCCTCAGAGATCTCCCGCCACCAGTTTCTGCGCGAGATGCAGGTCGATCTCGAGGTTGCGAACGATCCGGTTGCCGTTGGAAGAGAAGTCGTAGGGCCTGCCGTTGACTTCCACCTGCACTCCGCCAGGGTTTCCGAGCGTCAGTAGCACCTGATTCTCGGCCTCGAGTCGCATCGATTCACCCTGGACTCTCAGCTCGCTGATCGTGCGATCCTCGTCGACGAGCGCCTCCACCCAGCAGTCCTCGGTGAAATCGATGATCACCGTCAAGGGAGAGACATCGGTCGCTGGTTCAGGCTCATCTTCGATGACCGGCACCGACGGCGGCGGCGGTACTGGCGCGGCAATCGCCGAAGCCCGCGGTGGCGGAGTCCCGGGCCGGCTTATGACAAACGCCAAGACGGCAACGACGCCGACGATGGCTGCCACCGCGAGGATCGCGAAGAGCGTCGTGCGGTTGCCGGTACGCGTCGGCTCCTGATCGGCTTCCCTCCCTTCTTCCTCCTCGTCTGCGACGATCTCGCCGCTGGCGATCAGAAACGAGTTGACGACCTCGTCGTCGTCGAGCCCGACGTACTTGGAGTACTCGCGCAAGAATCCCTTGGCAAAGACCGGGGCCGGAAGAACGTCGAACCGGTCCTGCTCCAGAGCCTCGAGGTAGCGCAAGCTGATCTTGGTCACATCCGCGATCTCGCGCAATGGCACTTCCCGTATCTCACGCTGGCGTCGAAGCCATTGCCCGAAACTGACCGAGGCCTGACCACCCTCCTGTTTCCACGGAGGGATACGGTCGTTCGTCGTGCTGTGTGGAGGCATATTTTATGACTGTGCCTGCTCCGGGCGCTCGGCGCATGGAACCGGCCGTCCGGAAAGAAGCGCGAGACACATAACTCTAATGATCCTGGCGACGCACGGTCAAATGGGTCCGCAGGCAGACGATTCGAATGGCTAGACCGGATCCCTCCCGAGAAGCACGTTCGCCCTCTTGCGCACGGGCGCCGCGAGACGCCAGTCGCTGGCCACGGCGGCGAGATCCCGCTTCTTCAGCGACGAGAGAATCCCGAGCGCCGTCGGCACGGGGGTCCTGGGATTGCGAGCCAGAATTGTGCGAATGCCGTAGCGCACGCCCCAGCGGCGATCCGCGGCGACCCGCGCCAGCACATCCGGATGGGCCGTGTCGCTGCTCACCAGAGGTCCGAGAAGGCCCTCGGTCATGCGCGGATTCTCCAGCAACGCCGAGATGACCCGCGGATCTCTGTCGTTGCGCAATCGGCTGATCGTTCCCGGGCCCGCCTGACGCGCAAGCGCTACCCGCTCGCCGGCGCTGAGGCCGGGGAGCTTCTCAGCCAGACGGGTATCGGCAGCGCGCCGAATCCGAGGTCGTGCCTTGACATCGGCTGCCAGCTTCAGCAGGTCTCGCCAAAAGAGTCCCGACACGAGATCCAGCGCCCGCACTTCGGGTGTCTGTGGATGGGCTACCAGTTCACGGCGAAACTCCTGTGCCGACAGCAAACGCCTCTCGGACATGAGAATCTCGATGACTTCTCGCGTTGCGAACGGATTCCTCAGAACCTGTCGCGCACTGCCGGGATCCATCTCCCCGCAATGCTCGCGAACCAACTCCAGGAGCCGCGAGTCGCTTGCCTCGCGCAGCTGTTGCCGGAGCTCTGGATTCCGTCCCGCCATCGTTCTTGCGATACTCTACCCTGCAGGCGCCCCGGAAACTCTGATGGCCATCACTCGTGACACCCGCAAGCTGATCGAAAGCGGCAGATTCGACGACCTCGAGGACGAGTGGCTGTCGCAGATTTCCGAAGAACCGCTCAAACTCGACTACTTCGTTGGCACTGCACGAGCCCTGGCGGGGGCGGGAGAAGACGAGCGCAGTCGGCAGCTGCTCGAACTGCTGGACGAGCATCTCACCGCGGAAGGGGAAATCGACACTCGGCTCGAGCTTCTCGAGCGCGCCGGGCACCTGCTGTTGGCCAACGAGGAAGAAAGGCTCCACGGCGTGATCATCGACACGTTGGTGGCTCTCTATGCCGCCAGCGACGTCCGTGAGCCGCTGATGAAGAGACTTGGCCTGCATCGCGCTGTGAGCGACATTCCCAAGACGTGGAAGAAAGTCAAGCAGCTGAGAACGCTGATGAGCTACGACCGCGGAGCCGTCGTGTGGATGGAGGGCCAAGGAGTCGGGGAAATCGTCGACGTCAATGTCGAGCTCGAAAAACTCAGGATAGACCTGACGGGAAAATCGAGCATCAGCGTCGGCTTCGGCGCCGCGGCGAAGATGTTGAAACCGCTGCCGGAATCGCACTTTCTCTATCGTAAGGTCCGCCACGCGGACCCTTTGCGCCGTCTGGCTGCGGAAGACCCTCCTGCAGCCCTGCGACTCCTTCTCGAATCGGTGGACGCACCGCTCAGCGCAAGCGCGATTCGCGACGCGGTTTCTGGACTGATCGACGAATCAGCCTGGAGCTCGTGGTGGACCGCAGCGCGTCAGCACCCTCAGGTCGTCACCAGTGGCAAGGGAGCGCGTCAGAAGTACGCGTGGGCAGCCAGCAGCGGCGAGGCGTCCGAGGAGACACTCCGCTCCTTCGACGTCGCAGACCTGCCGGGCAAGCTCGAGATCCTTCGACGCGAAGTGAAGCGCGGCTCGGAGACCTCACAGGTCATGGCAGAGACTCTCCATCAGCTCGCCGTCACCGCACGTCCCAAGGATCCGGCGAAGGCATTCACCGTTGCCGCGACTCTCGAGGCCGTCCTAGGAACAGCCCCTCAGGATCTCGTACCCGCGCACATACTCGAAGAGGCAGCGGATCCCGTCGGTCTGACAAGCGACCTGACCGACAAGAACCTGAGGCGACGTGCTCTGACTCTCTTGCAGGAGGCTCGTGACGACTGGGTCGAGATCTGTGCCCAGCTCATGGATCAAGAAAGCGATCCTCGCCTGCTCACCGAGCTCGCGACACCGCTGGCGCAGGCCGATCCGGGGCGCCTCGCGGAGGTCTTCGATGGCATCGTGGCTCATCCCCGACGCCACGCCCCCGCATTCGTGTGGCTGGCCGAGCAGCTCCCGGAGTTTCCGTTTCTCGAGGGCCGGAACCCGCTCCGCCTCATGCAGCTCATCCTCGGCGCCCAGAATGCTCGCGAATTCGCCGCCTACAGAAGCCGCCTGGCGAAACTGATCGAGTCGTCGCCAACCCTCCCCCACCTCATCGCCAAACTCGACTCGGAGCAGGCGGCGAGAGCGGAAGAGATTCTCGAGCGGGCTCCCTATGAAGAGTACGTGCGCCAGCCGCTCATCAATGCGCTGCACCTGCGCTTTCCCGAGCTCGTCGGTGAGCCGACCGATCTCTTGTACGCGACGACGGAGTCGATCGATGGTCGCAGAGGCGAACTCAAACGCTTGCTCGACGAGGAGATCCCGGCGAACCGGCGAGCCATCGAGGAAGCTCGCGCCCTCGGTGACCTGCGCGAAAATTTCGAATACAAGTCGGCG